>CAKSUH010000219.1 GCA_934500855.1 uncultured Eubacteriales bacterium | reverse complement strand
AGTTCTCGGAGGAAGAGGGAGGTTTGGAGGGAGAGGGACCCGTCTTTCAAGAGGGGTCCCTCTCCCTCCAAGGTCTTTCCTTCCCCTCCAAGGTCTTCTTCTCCAATCAGTAAATCTTCTTGTAAGCGCGGGGGAATTGGAGAACATCGCGGATGTTGCCAATGCCGGTGATATACATCACCATGCGGTCGAAGCCCAAGCCGAAGCCGCTGTGCTCCACCGTGCCGTACTTCCGCGTGTCCAGATAGTCTTGGTAGTTTTCAAGCGGCATGTTGCGGGCTTTCATTGCGTCGGTCAGCTTCACAAGGTCTGTCTCGCGCTCACTGCAACCGATGATCTCGCCAACCGTCGGAACCAGCAGGTCGGTTGCCGCAACCGTCTTGCCGTCGGGGTTCTGCTTCATGTAGAAGGACTTGATCTCCTTCGGGTAGTCGGTTACAAAAACGGGACACTTGAAGTGCTCGTCCGTCAGATAGCGCTCGTGCTCGCTTTGCAGGTCGCACCCCCAGGTGACGGGGAACTCAAACTTTTTGCCGCAGGTCTGAAGAATTTCCACAGCTTCCGTGTAGGTGATGCGCGCAAAATCCGTGTTCACCACATGGTTCAGCTTCTCCAACAAACCCGGTTCGACGAACCTGTCGCAGAACGCCATCTCGTCGGGGCAGTGCTCCAGCGTGTAGCGGATGATCGACTTGATGAAGTCCTCCGCGATTTCGATGATGCCGTCCAGGTCCACAAAGCAGACCTCCGGCTCCACATGCCAGAACTCCGCAACATGGCGCACCGTGCCGCTCTTCTCGGCGCGGAAGGTCGGACCGAAGGTGTAGATCTTGCCCATGCCGCCCAGAGCCGCCATTTCGCCCTCCAGCTGGCAGGAGACCGTCAAGCCCGCCTTGCAACCGAAATAATCGTTTGCGTAGTACTCTTCCTCGCTCTTCGCCGCCGCATTCCACGGCTGGGTCGTTACGCGGAACATCTCGCCCGCGCCCTCGCAGTCGCTCGCCGTGATGATCGGCGTGTGAATGTAGGCGTAGCCGTTCCGGTGAAAGTAATCGTGAACCGCATATGCAAGCGCGGAACGGATGGACATACAGGTTTTCATCAGATTCGTGCGCGTGCGCAGATGCGGGATTGTCCGCAGGAACTCGGCGCTCGTTTTCTTTTTCTGGAGCGGGTAGTCCGAGGGGCAGGCGCCGAGAAGCTCCACATCGGTTGTTTCCAACTCAATGGTGTTACGCTCGGAGGCAACAACGGTGCCGGTTGCGCGGAGCGAACAGCCCAGTACGAGCACGGGTTTGACGCGCGCGGCGTACTCCTCGTCGGTAAACGCCTCCTGCGGAATGGTCAGCTGAAGATTGCGGGTCGTCGTCGAGCCGTCGTTCAGCTGAATAAAGGTCATCGGCTTGACCTCGGCACTGGTGCGGACCCAGCCGCAAACCGTGACGACCTGTCCGATATATTGCTCCGGCGCCGCAAACAGCGCCTTGATTTCGGTGTGTTTCATATCCAATTACCTCATCCGTAATGTTACCCTATATTATAACACAGGATGCCCGCGATGTCAAGTTTTTCAGTCCGCAAGCCCAATCATACAAGAAAAAATTACATTTTGTTCATCAATTAAACGAGGTTTGCGGAAAGGGGATCGCCGCACCGTTTTGCGTCGGGCAGCTTTGGGGACCCGTTTCCGCACAAAAAAGCAAGGGGCAAAATGCCCCTTGCCGAAAAATCCGACCGTTCCGCGTGCGAAACCTAAAACGGCAGAATCATGGAAGCGACGGTGAAATAGATCATCAGCACGAGCGCGTCCACAATGGTTGTGATGAACGGACTTGCCATCACGGCGGGGTCGAAGCCGAGCCGCTTGGCGCCGATCGGGAGCAGCGTTCCCACGATGTTCGCAATGACAATCGCAAAGAACACGGTCAGGCAGACGATGCCGCAAATGATGAGGTTGTTCTGCAGCACGCCGCTTTCCAGCATCGAGGTTGCATGGAAGCGGAAGTCCACGGCAAACACCTTGAAGAAGGTCGCCGCGGCGAGCGTTCCGCCGCACAACAGCGAAACGCGGAACTCTTTCCAGAGCACGCGGAACACATCGCGCATCCGGATCTCGCCCAGCGACAGTCCGCGGATGATGGTAACCGAGGTCTGTCCGCCCGCGTTTCCGCCCGTGTCCATGAGCATGGGGAAGAAGGCGGTCAGAATCGCATACGCGCCGATGGCGGTTTCGTAGTGCGTGATGATGGTGCTGGTGAAGGTTGCCGAAACCATGAGGAGCAGGAGCCACGGGACGCGCTTTTTCCATGTTTCAAAGACCGTGGTCTTGAGATAGGACTTGTCGCTCGGCAAAATTGCCGCCATTTTTTCGATGTCCTCGGTCGCCTCGGCTTCCAGGACATCCAGCGCGTCGTCGACCGTGACCAGTCCGACCAACCGTTCTTCCATATCCACGATCGGCAGGGCGATCATGTCATAGTGGGAGATGAGGTTCGCCACCGTTTCACGGTCATCATGCGTGTGGGCAAAAATGACATTTTTGTCCATAATATCGTCGATCAGGTCGTCCGCCGACGCAAACAGCAACTGTTTGAGCGGGACAACGCCTTTGAGGATTCGCTGATTATCGGTGACATACGCGACATAGATCGTCTCTTTGTCAAGACCGGTTTTGCGGATATGTTCGATCGCTTTCGCGCAGGTCATGTTTGCCCGCAGGTCGATGAACTCGCTTGTCATTACGCTTCCCGCGCTGTCCTCGGGGTAGGCGAGGTAGCGGTTGATCTCCGCTCTCGTTTCCTTTGTGGCGTTACGCAGGACCCGCTTGACCACATTGGCGGGCATTTCTTCCAGCATATCGACTGCGTCATCGGTGTAAAGCTCTTCAAAGATTTCGCCGATTTCGCGATCCGAGAGCGTTTCCACGATGTTTTCCTGAATGTCGGGGTCCAGCTCTGCGAAAATCTCCGCTGCGGCGTCCTTTTTCAGCATTCGGAACACCACGGTCTGCTGTCTCGGTTCGAGTGAAGTCAGAAATTCCGCCGCGTCTATGCGGTTCATTTCGTCTATCTCGTGCATGAAGGAGGAGTACTGCCGACTTCGGAACAATTCCGCCAGTTCTTCAAATTTCTCTTCGTTCGTTACTTCCTCTGCCATGAGTTTTTCCTCCTTTCTTTTAAGACCTTGGGACTCTGTCCCAAACCCTGCTTAGAAAACTTTTGAAAAAGTTTTCTAAGAACTTTCAAAACTTTAACGAAGGGGATTTTTACCCCTATGT
>CAKSUH010000218.1 GCA_934500855.1 uncultured Eubacteriales bacterium | reverse complement strand
GCTTTTACCCCTTTCTTTTTGTTGTGCAGATGTTGGTGTAGCCGTTTGCCGTGCTACGAATTCCGGCTGCTAAGGCTTGCGCTTTCTCCGCTACCGGATAGAAATGGTTCAAGTTAGTTGCTGACTGAAGCGGAACGACACGCGGGTCGTTCCCTACGGGTTGCGCCCCTATAGAGTGCGTAATCTGTTAAGATTGAGAATTTAACAGAGAAAATCACATGGATTTCAGAATGGTTTCGATTTCCTCGGGGGTATGCGCGATCCGGGTTGCGCCGTGGGCGCGGAGGAAAGCTTCGTCGCGGTAGCCCCAGCTGACCCCGATGTGTGCCATGCCCGCGTTTTTGGCGGTCGCGATATCCACATCGCTGTCTCCGACCATCACGCATTCCGAAAGCGGCACGCCGAGCGCTTTTGCAAGTTCGGTCGGCATCAGCGGGTCGGGCTTGGTCGGCTCTCCGGGGCGGACGCCCCGCGCGGCGTCATAGCTGTGCGGCAGGAGGACCTGCTCCGCGAGTTTCTTCACGAACTCGTCCTGTTTGTTGGAGAGTACGCCGATGCGGTAGCCTGCGCGGTGGAGGAGGTCAACCAGTTCCGCCATGCCCGCATAGGCTTCGCGGGTATGGTCATAGACCTTGCCGTATTCGGTGTTATAGTCTGCAAGCACGCGGTCGATCTGCTCCGCGCTTCTTGCGCTTTCGGGGATTGCACGGCGGATCAGTTCGCGCGGACCGTGGTTGATGAACGAAAGAATTTCCTCCTCGGTATGGAGGGGATAGCCGTAGCGGCGCATGGTGTTGTTCACCCCTTCGCGGATTGCGGGAACGGTATTTGCAATCGTTCCGTCAAAATCAAACAGGATGGCTTTCATGGTTTTCCCTCGGTTCTGTTTCTCATAGCGATCGATGGACTGTCGGCAAAATGGAGTAAAAGTTTTCGCCCGCCTTTTCTAAAAGGCGGCGCGGTCGAGGGCGCGTAGCCCTCGTCGCCGCCCGCAGGCGGCGAAATCCTTTCACGGCGCTTTCTTTTTGCAGCTTTGCGAAGCAAAGTGTGCTTTTCTCTTTGCGCCTACATGGTCAAAGAAAAAGCGTGAAAGAAATTTGTGCTTTTTGGGTAAGCCTTTTGGTCGCACAGTCTATCTGCATCTCTACAAACAGTATACCACAAAATCGCGGGCTTGTCAAGGTCGGCGCGTGTCGCAGGCAAGAAAAAATGCCCGAACGCTTGACGAACGGCGGTTTTTGTGATACAATATAGAAAACAAGCACGCAAGGCAACGCGGCGCAGCCGAATCTTCGGAATTGCGCGATTGCCTTAAGCAAAAGAAAGGATAAAACGATGACACTTTACGAGGACCTGAAATGGCGGGGTCTGATCCAGGATATTTCCAGCCCCGATCTGATTGAAAAGCTCAACGCGGGAGGAATGACCTTCTATATCGGCACCGACCCGACGGCGGACAGTCTGCATCTCGGGCATTATTCCTCTTTCCTGATCACCCGCAGACTTGCGGCGGCGGGACACACGCCCCTGCTTCTGGTCGGCATGGCAACGGGGCTGATCGGCGACCCGCGCGGCACGGTGGAGCGCAAGCTTTCCGACCGCGAAACGGTTATGAAAAACTTTGACGCGCTCAAGGCACAGCTTCAGAAAATCTTTCCCTACGAAGTGGTCAACAACTACGATTGGGTGAAGGACATCACCATCATTGATTTCTTCCGCGATTACGGCAAGCACATCAATGTCGGCTATATGCTCAGCAAGGATCATGTGAAGCGGCAGATGGAAAGCGGCATTTCCTATGCGGAATTCTCCTATATGCTGATTCAGGGCTTGGATTTCAAGTACCTGCACGAGCACCGCGGGGTCGACCTGCAGGTTGCCGGGTCGGATCAGTGGGGCAACATCACCACGGGCATTGAGCTGATCCGCAAAACGACCGGCGACGAAGTTTACGCGCTGACCATGCCGCTTGTCACCGATTCGCACGGCAACAAGTTCGGCAAGAGCGAGGGCAACGCGGTCTGGCTCGACAAGAACAAGACCAGCTCCTACGAGCTTTACCAGTTCCTCATCAACTCCGAGGACAGCAAGGTGATTGACTACCTCAAGCGCCTGACCTTCCTCTCGCGCGAGGAGATCGAGGACATCGAAGCGCGCCACAACGCCGAGCCGGAAAAGCGGATTGCGCAAAAGGCTTTGGCGCAGGCGATTCTGACCGACCTGCACGGCGCGGGCGCATACGAGGAAGCCGTGAAGATCAGCGAGCATCTTTTTGCGGGCGAAATCAAGGACATCCCGCCGCACGATCTGCTTGCGGGTCTGAAGAATGTTCCGCACTTTGAAACGACCGGCGGCGCGCTGGTTGATGTTCTGGTCAGCTCCGGCATCTGCACTTCCAAGCGCGAAGCGCGCGAGTTCCTTTCAAACGGCGCGCTTTCCGTCAACGGTGATGTTGTAAAGGACCCCGCGCTTGAGATCACCCCCGCGCTCTGCATTGACGGCAGATACCTTGTTGTCCGCCGCGGGAAGAAAAAGTACTATGTGGGAGAGCTGAAGGAACAGGCGTGAAACGAAAAGGGGACCCTTCCGACGGAAGGGTCCTCTTTGTGCGTCTCTGTCCCGCGCGATTCGTCGGAAGGCTCCGCGCCGAGCGTCAGGGTGACCTTTGTCCCTGCGGTAACAACGCTTCCCGCCGCAGGCGTTTGCGCAATGACAATGGGACCGTTGCCCTGCGGCTCCGAACCGATTGCCAGTCCCGCGCGGAAGAGCGTCAGAAGCGCTTCTCCGCGCGTCATGCCGCGAAAGTCCGGGACCGCAACGGTTTTCACATCGGTTCCCGCGTACACATACAGGCGGACCGTCCCGCCTGCCTCCGCGCGGGTTCCCGCGTGCGGTTCGGTGCGCGCGACTCTGCCCGCGTCGCCGCCGGGGAGGCGGATTTCCTCAACCGCAAACCCCGAATCCCGCAGGACCGCCGCCGCTTCGTGCGCGTCATGACCGAGGAGATCCGGGATCTCCGCTTTTGCGGGACCGAGGCTGACGGTCAGGCGGACCGTTACGGTTCCTCTCCCGTGGGGCTTGCGGAGACTGCCCGGTGCGGGGTCCTGCGCAAGGACGGTCCCGGCGGGGGCGCTGTCGTAGCGATAGGATGATATGGGAGCAATCCAATCGTATCCGGCGGCGGCTTCCTCGGCTTGACCGATCAGGTTCGGAACTTCGGTCGGGACCTCCGGTTTCAGGGTCAGTCCGAGCAGATCGTCGGCAACGCACCACGCAACCGT
>CAKSUH010000217.1 GCA_934500855.1 uncultured Eubacteriales bacterium | reverse complement strand
CGACAGTCTGGTTCGGGAGGAAGTCCTGCTTTCGTTCCCGATGCGGTTCCTTTGCTCGCCGGATTGCCCCGGGCTTTGCCCGAAATGCGGAAAGCCTCTGAAACTCGGGGACTGCGGTTGCCCGAAACGGGAGCCTGATCCGCGATTGGCGATTCTGGGGACGCTGTTTGACAAGGATGAGAACAACAAAGAGTAAGTAATTATGCACGAACCGTGCAAGAGGAGGTGTAGATATGGCAGTACCGAAGAAGAAGGTATCGAAAGCACGCAGAGACAAGAGACGCTCCAACAACAGCAAGCTCTCTATGCCGGGCATGACAAAGTGCTCCAACCCTGCTTGTGACGCGTTCGTGAAGAACCATTGCGTCTGCAAGGTTTGCGGCTTTTACAATGGCAAAAAGGTCCTCGACATCAAGGCTGACGCAAAGAAAGCCTGATTGGGACAAAAATAACGCACACCCCCAAATGGGTGTGCGTTATTTTACATCTGAATCAAAACGATAACGGAGAATCGGATATGAAATCTGTTTGTCTGATCAACGGCGGAATGGATGCGGACGCGTTCGGAATCCTTTACGGGACCTGCGAAAAGGAGCTGGCGCGGCGCGGTGTGAAAACCGACGCGCGGGACGGCTACGGCATTCGGGTGGCGGTCGATCCGAGCCTTGCAAACGATACTTTTCGCCTGCTTCCGAAAGCGGGGGGCGCGGAGGTTCTCGGTGCGACCCTGTCGGCGGTGTTCCACGGGGTCGGGGTTCTGCTCCGAAAGTTGCATTTCAACGGCAGGGGAGGCTTCACCCCGCTTGCGGAAGCGGTCACCTTTACGCCCGTCAAGCCCCTGCGCGGAATGTATTTCGCAACGCACTTCGGAAACTTCTACCACGCCGCGCCGATTGAAGAGGTGTTGGAGCGCGTGGTGTTGAGCGCCATGCGGGGCTATAACGAGCTGTTGGTCTGGTTCGATATGCACCACTTTGCCTCGATGGAAGACCCGGAGGCTGTGGCGCTGACCGAGCGGTTGCACATGGTTCTGCAATACGCGAACCGCGTGGGAATGGGCGCGTCGATTCTCATGCTTGCAAACGAGGGCTTTTCCTCCTCACCCGTGTCCCTGCGGGCAAGATTTGAGGTGGAGAACGGCTATCAAAAAGTTCCGCTCGGGCATTACGGCTGCGAGATCTGCCCCTCCGTCAAGGGCGGTGTGGAGGAAATTCTGCGCGAGCGGCGGGAGATGCTTGCAAAATTTGCCGATTTGCGGATGGATTATGTCATCCTCTGACCATACGATCAGGGCGGTTGCACCTGCCCCGCCTGCGCGCCGTGGGGCGGGAACGGGTATCTGCGCCTTCTGCCGCACTGCCGCGCGCTGTTGAACGAGCTGATGCCGAACGCGAAGATCATCGTTTCCACATGGCTTTTCGATTCGTTTACCGACGGGGAGTGGGACGCGTTTGCGAAAGCGGCGCAGGGCGATAGCGATGCCTTTGCGGGTGTGGACTGTTTCATGGCGTCCGCCGTGCCCGAGCGGGTGGCGCAGAGCACTTCGCTCCGCTGGATTTCCTTTCCCGAAATCAGCATGGCAAAGTGCGCGCCGTGGGGCGGTTTCGGCGCAAGCGTTCTGACCGAACGGTTGCAGGAGCGGCTTGTCCCCGAACTCGCACATATGGAGGGCGGCTTTCCGTATTCCGAGGGCATTTTTGAGGACGCAAACGAATTCATTGTGGCGGGACTGTACACGGGCGAGTTTGCCGACGCGCAGTCGGCGCTCCGCGCTTATGCGGAGTGGGAATTCTGCTGTGCGGACGAGGCGCTGTACAGGGCGGTTCTTGATACCGAGGTCGGTCTGAAGCGGGAGAGCCACGGCAACCGCGCGCCGTTCCGCATCCTGAATCCCGAAAAGGTGACCGAGGTCGCGCAGGTGTTGGAGCGCTACCGCAAGACCCTGCCCGAGCCGATTGCAACGGGGCGGACCTTCCGCCTGCTTTACCTGCGTTCGGTGGCGGACGAGGAACTGATTGCGCATGACGGCGACCCGCTCGCTTCCGAGCGTTCCATCGCGGCGCTGGAGGAAATTGACCGCATCTATCATGTAACGGATACGACAAGCGTCTGGGTGCGCACTCCCGTTTGGCGCCTGCACCCCGAGGCGAACCCCGAGCATTGCGCGGTTTAATAAGAGAGAAAAAAAGCAACGGACCAAACGGTTCGTTGCTCTTTTTGATCAGGCGTTTCCTTTTTCCTCCGCCTCATGCCGCAGCAGTTCCGCCAGCGAATGCACTGCGCCCTTGACGGAGAGGGACGAGGTGTTGATCATCAGGTCGTAGTTGGTGCGGTCGCCCCACTTATGACCCGTGTAGTAGGTGTAATAGCGAGAGCGGTTGCGGTCGACCTTGCGGATTTTGCGTGCGAGCTGTTTGTCGGTGAGCGCGTCGTCCTCGTGGGATTTCTCGCGGCACCGCGCCAGTTTGCTTGCCATGTCGGCATAGACGAAGATGCGCAGGGGATGCTGTTCGCGCAGGATATAGTCCGCGCACCGACCGACGATCACGCAGTCGGATTTTTCCGCCATGTCGCGGATGGTGTTTGCCTGCTCGGCGTAGACCGAGGTGTACTGCCGCAGGAGGTAGTCCGGCTCGGCGGCGTGCAGGGTTTTTCCGATTGTTATGGGATAGTACAGCCCGGGTGTGCCCTCCACGATGTGCTGGATATAGCTTTCCGCCAGCTGTGTTCTCTTGGAGATCTCTTCCATAATTTCGCGGTCATAGTACGCGTAGCCCAGCTCCTCTGCGAGTCGCTTGCCGAATTCGCGTCCGCCGCTGCCGAATTCTCTGCCGATTGTAATGATCTGATTCAAGGGTATCCCTCCCATATGATGGAATGTTCTGCTATCAGTATACCACTTTTTTGCGTTTTTGTCAACAGGTGGCACAAAAATTGCTTGACAAAACCTTTGAATTGTGGTATAATTGCGCTATCTGATGTTGGGAGGAGCCTGAAATGAAGCTGTCAACGGTCTTGCTTTTTGTTTACGCGGGTATCGGTTTGGTTGCGTTTTTTCTCTACGGAATCGACAAACTGAAAGCGAAATGTCATGCGTGGCGGATTAAGGAATCGGTTCTCCTCGGCATTGCGTTCCTCGGTGGCGCGGTCGGCGCGCTTCTCGGGATGCTGGTTTTCCGCCACAAAACACGGCATTGGTACTTCCGCGTTGTCGTCTTTCTCGGTCTCCTCTGGCAACTCGCGCTTTACCTGTGGTTACGAGTGAAGCTCGGGGTGTGAGGGAGAGGGGTAAGACCTTGGAGGGAGAGGGACCCCTCTTGAAAGACGGGTCCCACTC
>CAKSUH010000216.1 GCA_934500855.1 uncultured Eubacteriales bacterium | reverse complement strand
GTTTCAAGCTGTACGGGCAGGCTTTTGTTGATCCGATTGTTTATGGCACCCCTCCGCCCGAGGACCTTCCCCGAATGTTCCCGTCCGTGCAAAGCGAAGAATTGTCTTGCTTTCTTTGGGCAGGCGCTCCGGGAGAAGTTCGGGGACGGTCAGGGAGGTTTGGAGGGTAGGTGACGGTTTTTTGCAACGCAAAATCCTGTCAACAGCGGCTTGCTGCGCCGGATTCCTCTCCGAAAAGGGGCCTCTCTCCCTCCAATGTCCTTTTTACCTCCAACTGTCGGCGTTGCCTTTGCGACGCTTTACATAGCGGACGATTGCAACGACAGCGTAAACGATCAGGATGATGCAGAGAAGCAACGCAAGGATAGCAGAGGTGTTCAGGGATTTTCCGAAAACATCCTTCGCGTCCGCAATCACGATCGACATGGAAATATCCGTGGAATCCGTGAAATTCTTCAGCGCGGCGTCAATGATCTCGGTGTTGATCTGAAGGTCCGAATTGCTTCGATTGTACACCTTTCCCGCCTCATGCTTTTCTGCTTTTTGCGTGCGGTAGACGGTTCCGGTGTCCTGCTTTTTGACTGCCGACTCCATCATTTCGGTCATCTGTGCAAGGTTGGAGCCGAGCGAGTAGCGGTAATCGCTTGTTGTGACGGACGACTGCATCGCATAGCCGAGCGCGGTGTTCTCATTACCGAACAGGTTGCTTACCTGTGATTTGAGATTGTCACCGACCCATCCGATGCTGTAATAGGTTTGGTTGTCCTCATTCGTCAGAAACACAACCACCACATTGTCCTCGTAAGTTGCACTGCTCGGGTCATAAATCGTTGCGTACTGCCGATTGGCGTAGTCCTGCATTTTGGTTTCGCTGTATACGACATTTCCGCCGTTGAACAGCGTGGTCAGTCCGCCGCCGATCAGTCCGATTATCATGACGATTGCAAGCACCATGCAAATCATCGGGGCAAACAGTGCGCCAAGGCACCCGCCGCCCCAGAACGGCATGAAAAAGAAGCCGGGTCTTGGCGGTCTGTATCCTCCGCCGAAACCTCCGCCGCGAAAGCTGCCGCCTCCGCCAAATCCGCCTCCGTGTCCTCCACCACCTGGTCCGGGCATACGATTGTTCCTCCTTTAGGGTTCTTTTTGATTTTGTAATTAGATTATATCACGCAATCGCGTGATTGTCAATGGCTTTCACGAAATATTTCCGATTTCTTCACCGTTCAGTCTCGCGTCGGTCAGCGTTTCTCCCCGATAAGTCAGCTTGAGCGAGAAAAACGGCACATCGGTATCCAGCAGCGCGAGAAAAATGCGGTCGCCCTCCCACATCGGGAGCGAGCGGAAGTCGCTCTTGCGCATCCATTGCAGGTCGCCCTCGTCGCAGACCGTCTCGGTGCCTTCCCAACGGTCGGCAGTGAACAGGTGCATATATTCGCAGGGATAGCGGTCGGAGACAAAGGTCACAATGCCGCGATAGCGGTAGCGCATGAGGGTCAGTCCCGTTTCCTCGCGGACCTCGCGCAAAAGGCAGTCCTCGGGGCTTTCGCCGTCCTCGAATTTCCCGCCAACGCCGATCCACTTGTCGTGATTCTCGTCGTTTTCCTTCTTGGTTCGGTGCAGGAGCAGGTAGCGGTCGCCGTCCTCCAGATAGCAAAGTGTGGTTTGCAGGCTCATGCCGTTACCTCCTGACATACAGATTCAGATCCCACGCGGGCAGACCCGAAAAACGGCGCAGGAAAAAGCGCCCGTAGCCGTCGAAACGCTCGTGCAGGAAGAGGGAAAGGGCGAAAAGATCCTCGCTGCGGTGATAGACCGACACCAGAAGCGTTGGCAGATCGCGCGCGAGGTGCACGGAAAGCCCCTCGATTGCTTCCCGTTCCGCGCCCTCCACATCGAATTTGACATAGTCGACCCGCGCGTCTCCGAGCACCCCGTCCATCGGGAGTCCGTCAACGGGTTGCGTTTTTTTGGCTGTTTCGCCGACTGCGGAGCCGCGGTTTCCCGCCGAGCCGAAGGCGAGCGTTTCCCGCCTGTTCCATGCCGCCGCGTGGAGCGGGACAACGGTTGTCCGCTTTTCCTGCTCCGCGTAGGCGGCGAGTTTCCGAAAGGTTCTCGCGTCCGGTTCGACCGCGTAAACGGTTTCGGGCTTTGCGCCCGCGTTCAAAAGCTCCCGCACGGTATCGCCCGTATACGCGCCAAGGTCAAGCGCTGTGCGGATTTCCTTGGGGCGAACCGATTCGCGCATGGTTTCTGCGGGGTCGCTGACCGCCCGGAAGAGGAATTCGGCGTGCCCTGTCAGTTTGGCGGCAACGGTCAGGTCGAAGACGCGGCGGGACTCCTCATCGCAGAGGAGATCGCGGGCGCGGAGCAGGTCCTCGCGGTGCGTGCGGGCAAAGTCCGCGTCAAAGAGGGTATTGCCCGCAACGGGGACATCGGGGACATACAGTTCGGTTTCCGCCGCCACGCCGCGAATCAGTTCCAGCACCTCGGGGCGGGAGGAGGCGAAGGCGAGCAGGACAACGGTATTCTCTCTGCCGAAGCGGTCAAGGATTTCGCGGCGGCTTTCCACGGTCATGCCGCGAAACCGTTTTCCCGTGCGGAAGCCGTCGCTGGCGAACACGCCGCGGACGGGGATGTCTTTTTCCGCGCAGACATCGAGAATTTTATCCGCGCCGTTGCCCATGCCGTATAGGACGATCTTCTTTTCGGTTCGGCGGAGTTTTTCCCAGAGCAGGTCGTCTCCGCTCTCAAGAAGTTCTTCCCAGAGGGTCATCACGCCATGCTCTCGGGGAGCTTTTTCCCGCCGAGCAGGTGAAAATGGAGGTGTTTGACCGACTGGCAGCCGTCCTCGCCGCAATTGGTGATAACGCGGTAGCCGTTTGTCAGTCCCTCCGCTTTTGCGATTTTGGGGATGACCTCAAAGATATGTGCGACATACCGACTGTTTTCTTCCGGAATCTCATCGGCTGATTGGATATGGCATTTCGGCACGATGAGGACATGGGTAGGCGCCATGGGGTTGATGTCGCGGAACGCGTAGACCGTATCGTCCTCGTAGACCTTTTTCGAGGGAATCTCCCCCTTGACAATTGAGCAGAACAGGCAATCCATTTTTGTTTCCTCCTTTTTAAGACCTTGGGGCTTTGCCCCAAACCCTACTTGAAAACTTCTTGAAAGAAGTTTTCAAGACTTTCAAGAACTTTAAGCAAGGGGATTTTACCCTTATTTTTATATGGTACTGATTTTTTGTAGCCGTTTATGTGTTACGCATTCCGGCTGCTCCGAGCCAAATCCCGTCAAGCGGGATTTGTTCGCTTGCGCTCTCTCCGCTACCGGATAGA
>CAKSUH010000215.1 GCA_934500855.1 uncultured Eubacteriales bacterium | reverse complement strand
GACGGGGACCTGTTTCTCGACGATACCACCCCCGCATGGCTCTCCGCGCAGCTCGGCGTTCCCGCAAAGCCATCGGGCGGCGACGCGCCCGAACTGATTCATGCCATCCTCGGCACACACCCCCAACCATGAAAGGACGGTGACAGTATGTCAAAACCCATTATCGCGATTGTCGGCAGACCGAATGTCGGCAAAAGCACTTTGTTCAATAAACTCATCGGCGAGCGGCGCTCCATCGTAGAGGACACGCCCGGCGTGACCCGCGACCGTATTTACGGCGAAACCGAATGGCGCGGCAGAAAGCTGGTTCTGATCGACACGGGCGGTATCGAGCCGAAAACCGATGATGTGATTCTCTCCCAGATGAAATTGCAGGCAGAGGTGGCGATTGACACCGCAGATGTGATCGTGTTCCTTTGCGATGTGCGCGCAGGGCTGACCGCCGCAGACCGCGACATTGCGGTCATGCTCAAGAAGAGCGGCAAGCCGATTGTGCTGGCAACCAACAAATGCGACAGCGTGGGCGGCGCGCCGATGGAATACTATGAATTCTACGAGTTGGGCTTCGATCACGACCCGATTCAGCTGTCAAGCCTCCACGGGAGCGGCTCGGGCGACCTGCTGGATGCCTGCCTTGACGCGCTCGGTGATTGGCAGGACGAGGAGGAAACGAACGACAGCATCCGCGTGGCGGTCATCGGAAAGCCGAACGCGGGAAAGTCCTCCATCATCAACCGCATGGTGGGGGAGAACCGCCTGATCGTTTCGGATATTGCCGGCACCACGCGTGACGCGGTGGATACGGCGGTGAAGAATCAATACGGGTCTTATACATTTATTGACACGGCGGGCATCCGGCGGCAGTCGAAAATCGAGGATCGCATCGAGCATTTCAGCGTCCTGCGGGCGCACACGGCGGTGGAACGCGCGGATGTCTGCCTGCTCCTGATTGACGCAACGGCGGGCATTACCGAGCAGGACGAAAAGATTGCGGGCATCGCGCACGAGGCGGGCAAGGGCGTGATCATTGTGGTCAACAAGTGGGACGCGGTGGAGAAGGACAACGCGACGGTGAACGAGTTCACGAACAAGATCCGCACCGCGCTGGCGTATATGCCCTACGCGCCGATCTTCTTTGTTTCGGCAAAGACGGGACAGCGCGTGGAGCAGCTGTTTGAGAAGATCAACGAGGTGTTTGCGCAGGCGACCCGCCGCGTGACGACGGGAATGCTCAACGACATTCTCAGCGACGCGATGATCCGCGTTCAGCCGCCGTCGGACAAGGGCAGACGGCTGAAAATTTACTACATGACGCAGGTTTCGGTTGCGCCGCCGACCTTTGTTATCTTCTGCAACAATGTGGAGCTGTTCCATTTTTCGTACCAGCGTTTTATCGAGAACTGTCTGCGCGAGACTTTCGGGTTCGTCGGAACGCCGATCAGGCTGGTAATCCGCATGAAGGGTGAGGAGGTCTGACCATGTTTATCGACCAAACAAAAATTGAACTGAAGGCAGGCGACGGCGGAAACGGCGCGGTCTCCTTCCGCCGCGAGAAGTATGTGGCGGCGGGCGGACCGGACGGCGGCGACGGCGGGCGCGGCGGCAGCGTGATCTTCCGCGTGGACACGGGCGCGAACACCCTGCTTGCCTTCCGCTACAAGCACAAATTCGAGGCGGAGCGCGGCGGTGACGGCTCGGGCGCGAAGTTTCACGGCGCAAACGGCGAGGATCGCGTGATTTTGGTCCCTCCGGGGACGGTGATCCGCGATGCGGAGAGCGGGAAGGTCATTCACGATATGTCCGAAGAGGACGGCGCGGACTACATTGCCTGTCGCGGCGGTCGCGGCGGGTGGGGCAACCGCCACTTTGCAACCTCCACGCGGCAGGTCCCGATGTTTGCGAAAAACGGAACCAAGGGCGAAGAGCGCACGGTCATTCTGGAGCTGAAAATGCTTGCGGATGTGGGCATCATCGGCTACCCGAGCGTGGGCAAGTCCTCGCTTCTGGCGCGTATCAGCTCCGCAAAGCCGAAGATTGCGGACTATCATTTCACCACGCTGTCCCCGAATCTCGGGGTGGTGCGGGTTGCGGGGGAGCGCGGCTTTGTTGCCGCCGATATCCCGGGGCTGATTGAGGGCGCCGCCGAAGGGGCGGGCTTGGGACACGCGTTCCTGCGGCACATTGACCGTTGCCGCCTGCTCTGGCACTTGGTGGACATTTCCTGCTTTGAAGGGCGCGATCCGATTGACGAGGTGGAGATGATCAACGCGGAGTTGGACAAGTACAGCCCCGAACTTGCGGACCGTCCCCAGCTGTTGGTTGCGAACAAAGTGGACGCGCTCGATCGCGAAGCGGTGGATATTCCCGCGTTTGAGCATTTCGCCGAGGTGAACGGATGGGAGTTATTCTACATTTCCGCCGCAACGGGCGAGGGTGTGGACGCGCTTCTGCGGCGGACGGCGGAGCTGTTGGAGACGCTGCCCCCGATGAAGGTTTACGAGCGGGAGTACGCGCCCGAGGACGCGTATGTCGGTGGCGGGAAGGAAACTGTTATTCGCCGCGAGAACGACACATTCTATGTGGAGGGCGAGTGGCTTCTGAATCTGATGGGACAGATCAACTTCGACGACTACGAGTCGCTGAACTTCTTCCAACGCGTTCTCCGCCGCAGCGGCGTTTTCGACGCGCTTGAGGAAAAGGGTTGCCGCGACGGTCACACCGTCTCCATCTACGACTTCGAGTTTGAATATGTGAAGTGAGCCTTGAGGGAAGGGAAGAAAGACCTTGGAGGGAGAAGGGACCCCCTTTCGGATGGGGTCCCTTCTCCCTCCAAACCTCCCTTATCCTCCCCGAACTTTCCCCATGTCCCCGCCGTTTATGAAGTGAAAAATTGTTTCGCTTTTGGTGAACGGCGGGGACATGGGGAAAGTTTTTGTTGGTTGGGAAGGTATGGATTTTTTACAGAGTGCGGCTGTCGCGCTCTTTTTGTGGGTGAGCATATCTATGAAACGCATTCAACGAACCAATCGGGTGCGAAGCCGCACCATATAACGAATTTGCACCTCCCGTCCAAACCCAAAACTTCCCCGCAAGACCCCGCCATCAAAAAGCGAAACAAATAATCGCTCTCGTAATGGTGGGGTCTTGCGGGGAAGTTAGGGGTGGGTTAGGGAGGCTTGGAGGGTAGGGCGACACCTCCGAAAGGGGTCGCCCTGCGCCTCCAAGGTCTTTCTTACCCTCTCAGCTTCTCACACAGCATACGGGCGGCGGCTTCCTCGGCGGTTTTGCGATTTTTACCCGTAGCTGTGACCGTGATGCCGAACGCCGTGCAGGAAACGGTTACAC
>CAKSUH010000214.1 GCA_934500855.1 uncultured Eubacteriales bacterium | reverse complement strand
GTTTGGAGGGAGAGAGACCCCTCTACGAAAGAGGGGTCTCTCTCCCTCCAAGGTCTTTCCTTTCTCCTATCCCCGAATCTGTCGGCATTCGAGGTAGAAACGCTTGTCATGCGCGTGTCCCATCGAGAAGGTCTTGCGGGGGAGCGCACCGTCGGCAAGAATTGCGGGAAACAGAGCGGATTTTTCCATCCCGCGGAACAGAAAGCCAACCGCGTTCGGGCGGGTCGCAAGCGAGCGGAGCGCATCCTCGCCGTGAATGTAGTCAATCGCCAAAGACGGGCGACTGTCCAAAAACGCCTGAAGCGTAGCAACGGGAAGCTGATAAACGGGAGACGGAACCGCGATGACCCGATCGCCCGAAGCCGTTACCGCAAGGAATTCCTGAGCCGCAGCAGAACCTGCCTGCGAGGAGGCAAACGCCGCGAAATCCGCGAGAAACGCGGCGGGGTCAACATCAAATACAACACGGTAGATCGGTTCGAAATCCAAAGAAGGGTCGTGAATGTTCACCGCCTCAACAAGCGCATAGCGCGCGGGATGCGAACGCGCCGCGTCTGCACCGAGCGCCGCTTTGACCTCCTCGTATGCCGCCTTCGCGCTTGCAAGAGAATGGTTCCCGTCCCCAACCGCAAACAGCAGCGGGTGCGAGCCGTGTCCTGCCGTGAGCGTATCCAGAGCATCGGTCAAAGCCGCCTGCTGTGCCGCCCCGAGACGGTAGCCGCGAATGTGTCCGCCGTTTTCCGCCAAGTCGAAGTCGTAAAGCAGAGGAAGGGACGCGCGGGCGGAGAGAAGCGGACCGATCACCGCGTTGAGGGGATCGTCAAACAACAGCATCACATGGGGCATTTCCAGAGGCGCACCGCGGCGGATCCGAACGCGCGGCGGAATCCGCTCAAGCACCGTTCCCTCGGTTGCGCGGATGGGGGAAACAGCCCCGGCACGGTAATCGTAGGCTTCCAGATCAATTGCGCCCACAATGCCGCGACGGATCCGCCCGTCCGCCTGCGTCCGCTCCGTGAGAATCATCGAATCGGGATAGGGGACCAGCCAATCGCGCAAAGCCGTTTCCATCGCACGGTGTATTTCGGGAATGCGGCGGTCGCTCTCGGGCAGATAAACCTCGGGAAGCATCAGACGAAGCGTGGACGGCGCGTCGCCGACAAAGCGGGACACCCGTTCCCAGTAATCGGGCTGACTTGTGTATTGGTCGCAGGCGACCGTTGCCCAACGGGTCCCGTCAATGCGGGAAAGGTCGGGCAGAAGAATTTCCGTAGGGCAGAAAATGTCACGCGCTCGCATGGCGGGACCTCCTTAAATGTTCAGATAGCCGCGCAGGACCAGCAGGGTGTTCTTCACCCCGTCGCGGTGACTGCGTTCGTAGCCGTGGCTTGCGTAAACGCCGGAGCCGATCAGACCGTGCCGCACATCGGCGCCTCCGCCGAGCGTAGCTTCCACATCCGAGCCGTAGTGCGGGTACACATCGACCGCATAGTCCGCCCCCGTTGCCTTTGCCGCGTCAATCAGCTTTCCGACGACCTCGTAGCTGTAGGGTCCTCCCGAATCCTTGGCGCAGATCGAAACCTGCCGCTCGGTGCAGGTCAGACCGTCGCCGACACAGCCCATATCCACGCTGATCGCCTCGGTCACGCCCGAGGGGACCGAAGCGGCACCGCCGTGTCCGACCTCCTCGTAAACCGTGACATGAATCAACACGCGGCGCGGAAGGGCAATGCGGCGGTCGGCAAGGTACTTCGCAAACCCGAGCAGGATGCCGACCGACAGCTTATCATCAAGGAAACGGCTCTTGATGTAGCCGGACGGCGTGACGCGCGTGCGGGGGTCAAAGCAAACGATGTCGCCGACCTCGATTCCGAGCGCGCGGGTGTCATCGGCGTTCTTCACAGGCTCGTCAAGCAGGACCTCGGTGGTGTCAAAAGACCGCTTGGTGTCGGCAAACGCGCCGTTGACATGAACCGACGCGTTGCAGAGCTGGAGCGTGCCTTCCACGATACGCCCCGCGCGGGTGTAGACCCGCACATTTTCGGTTTCGCTGTTTTCGGCGCGCATTCCGCCGAGATTGGTCAGGCGCAGTCTGCCGTTGCCCTTGACCTCCGCAACCATGCCTCCGAGCGTGTCGGTGTGCGCTTCGAGAAGCAGAGCATTTTCCGCGTCCGCGCCGCCGAGGTCGATGAGAACCCCGCCTTTGTTGGTGAACTGTGCGGAAAAGCCGAGCGCTTCAAATTCTGCTCTGACCCACTCCGCCGCGGCTTTGGTGAATCCTGTCGGGCTGTCGATTGCAAGCAATTCCACGGCTTTTTCCAGCGCATAGGTTGTATACTGTTCCATATCGGTTCCTCTTTTCGTTTGTGTATGATTTGGCTTGGGTTTGCGTATACTGCTGTTATTCGGACGGTTCGGGATGTTCCCGATAGCGGCTCGGGGAGCATCCGACTTTGCGGTGGAACAGCCCCGAGAAATAGAATTCATCCTCAAAGGAAAGGTACGCGGCGACCTCGCGGACGGTCATGCCCGTTTCCCGCAGAAGCCGACAGGCGAGCGCGAGCTTGCCGTCAAGCACATAGCGATAGAGCGAGGTGTTGTACTCCGCAGTGAAGAGCCGCTGTGCCTGGGAGACCGAGCGCCCGATGAGCGCGGCAAGCTGATCGGTTCGGAGCGGCTCGGTCAGATGGCGGTCGATGTAGCGCCGCAACTCCTGCGCCGGCGTCAGCGGCAGATCGGGCTGTGCGGTGAGAGATGCCGCCATGCGGGTGAATGCCTCGGTCAGAAGTCCCGTGCAACGCGCGGCGGCGAGGCTGGGGTCGCTCTCGGCAGAGCAGGACTGCAATTGCAGAAGCAGGGGGGAGAGATCCAGACCCCGGAATACGCAGGTGCCGTCCAGTCCCCAGAGATGCAGGAGTGAGCGCGAGAACACGCCCGAAAAGTTGACCCAGACCTTTTCCCACGGGTCGGTACGGTCGGAAAAATAGCGGTGGTTATGCCCTTCGGGAAGCAGATAGGTGTCTCCTGCGGAAAGGCGGTATTCCCGACCGTCAAGAATGACGGTCCCCTTGCCGCTTCGAACCGTTTCAAGGCAGGAGACGGTGGAATCGGGACGGTGGATGGCATAATTGCGGTTCGGATAGGTGATACCGCACATCTGAAACAGGATGCCGGATTCCTCTGAGGCGGGGGAAAAGTGCGACATCTGTATGATCCGTTCGTGTTCCGTCGTGATTCGCCTCCTTTGATGAAGAATTCGACTTCGCAATTGTACGGTCGTGTTTGCGCGGCGGGGTTCCTGCGTTGTTTACATTATATCAGAAAATCAAAAAAAAGTCAAGGAAAAT
>CAKSUH010000213.1 GCA_934500855.1 uncultured Eubacteriales bacterium | reverse complement strand
CATCCTTGACATACTTCAGTTCCTTGACCTCGCCAACCAGCGGGATCATGATTTCGGGAACCACATTCCAGTCCGGATGCGCCTTCTTCACATTGATCGCCGCACGGATGACCGCTCTGGTCTGCATAGCCGCGATTTCGGGGTAGGTGACCGCCAGACGGCATCCGCGGTGACCCATCATCGGGTTGAACTCATGGAGCGACGCGATGATCGTCTTGATGCGCTCAACGGTCTTGCCCTGCGTTTTGGCAAGCAGAGCGATTTCCTCTTCGGTGTTCGGAACGAACTCATGAAGCGGGGGATCGAGGAAACGGATAACGACCGGATAGCCCTCCAGTGCGTCATACAGCTGCTCGAAGTCCTTCTGCTGCATCGGCAGGATCTTCGCCAGTGCGGCTTCTCTCTCTTCAACGGTGTCGGAGCAAATCATTTCGCGGAACGCGGCGATTCTGTCCGCTTCAAAGAACATATGCTCGGTGCGGCACAGACCGATACCCTCGGCGCCCAGCTCGCGAGCCTTCTTTGCGTCGCGCGGCGTGTCGGCATTGGTGCGGACCTTGAGCTTCCGGAACTTGTCCGCCCAGCCCATGATTCTGCCGAAATAGCCGGAAATGGTTGCGTCAACGGTCGGGATTGCTTCGCCGTAGATGTTACCCGTGGTACCGTCGATCGAGATCACATCACCCTCGTGGAAGGTCTTGCCCGCGAGCGTGAACTTCTTGTTCTCTTCGTCCATTGCGATGTCACCGCAGCCCGAAACGCAGCAGGTGCCCATGCCGCGCGCGACAACCGCCGCGTGGGAGGTCATACCGCCGCGAACGGTCAGGATACCCTGAGCAGCCTTCATACCGGTGATATCTTCGGGAGAGGTCTCCAGACGAACCAGAACGACCTTCTTGCCTGCTTCCTTCCACTTTTCCGCGTCCTCTGCGGTAAAGACGACCTGTCCGCAAGCGGCTCCGGGGGATGCGCCCAGACCTCTGCCGAGCGGCTTCGCAGCCTTCAGCGCCTTCGTGTCGAACTGCGGGTGCAGCAGGGTGTCGAGGTTACGGGGGTCGATCATCAGAACGGCTTCCTGCTCGGTTCTCTTGCCCTCGTCCACGAGGTCGCAGGCAATGCGGAGCGCCGCCTGCGCGGTTCTCTTGCCGTTACGGGTCTGGAGCATATAGAGCTTGCCGTGCTCAACGGTGAACTCCATATCCTGCATATCTCTGTAGTGATCCTCGAGGATCTTGCAGACATCGGTGAACTGCTTGAACGCTTCGGGGAACTTCTCTTCCATCTGCGCGATGGGCATCGGGGTACGGACGCCTGCAACGACATCTTCGCCCTGCGCGTTGGTCAGGAACTCGCCCATGAGCTTCTTCTCGCCGGTTGCGGGGTCACGCGTGAACGCAACGCCGGTGCCGCAGTCGTCGCCCATGTTACCGAACGCCATCATCTGCACATTGACTGCGGTACCCCAGCTGTAGGGGATATCGTTGTCGCGGCGGTAGACATTCGCGCGGGGGTTGTCCCAGGAACGGAACACTGCCTTGATTGCGCCGAGCAGCTGTTCCTTCGGATCGGTCGGGAAGTCCTCGCCGATTTTGGACTTGTACTCAGCCTTGAACTGGTTTGCCAGCTCCTTGAGGTCATCGGCATCCAGCTCCACATCGAAGTGAACGCCCTTTTCCTCTTTCATCTTGTCGATGAGCTGCTCGAAGTACTTCTTGCCGACTTCCATGACGACATCGGAGTACATCTGAATAAATCTGCGGTAGCAGTCCCAAGCCCAACGCGGGTTGCCGGACTTTGCCGCAATGACATTTACGACTTCTTCGTTCAGACCGAGGTTGAGAATGGTGTCCATCATGCCGGGCATGGAAGCGCGTGCGCCCGAACGGACAGAGACGAGCAGGGGGTTCTCATGGTCGCCGAACTTTTTGCCGGTGATCTTCTCCATTTTGGAGATATACTCCATGATTTCCGCCATGATGCCGTCATTGATCTGTCTGCCGTCCTCGTAATACTGCGTGCAGGCTTCGGTGGTGATGGTGAAGCCCTGAGGGACAGGAAGTCCGATGTTGGTCATTTCAGCAAGGTTTGCGCCTTTACCGCCGAGCAGCTCGCGCATATTCGCGTTGCCTTCGGTAAACAGGTAGCAATACTTGTGTGCCATAAGTGTTGATCCTCCGTATATGAAATAAATTTTTTGACAGCTGTATGCGGCTCCTTTGCCGTCCGGTTGCAGTTGCAGTTGCACGACAAAAAGCCGGCTCGCCGCAAGGCGCTCACAGTACAGCATATTATACCATATTTTTCGTCTGATTTCCAGTCCCTAAATTCACAAAGCCGTTGATTGTTGTAAACATTTTATGAACTCGCGCGGAAATCGACGGAATTCCTTTGACAATCGCCGCGATTTATTGTATAATATCGGAAGACAACGAACAGACCGATAACGGCGGCGGACCGGGGATGCTTCCCGATCGGGCGCTTTTTGGCTTTTCGGAGAGAGGATGGGAAAAATGGCGGATATTTTTGATCTGTTCCGGCAGATCTCGGGAAAACGGGAAGAAACGGGTCCGATTTCGTGGCTGATTGCGGGGCTTGGGAATCCCGGGGACGAATACCGTTCCACGCGGCACAATGCGGGCTTTATGACAGTGGACGAGATTGCGCGGGAAGTTGGCGCGCGGGTTGACCGTGCGAAATTCCACGCTCTGACGGGCGAGGCGGTCATCGGCGGGGTACGGGTGCTTCTGATGAAGCCGATGACGATGATGAACGCCTCGGGCGTTGCGGTCGGCGAAGCGGCGAAGTTTTACAAGCTGTCTCCCGATCATATATTGGTTTTTTCGGACGACATCACGCTCGCACCCGGTCGGCTCCGGGTTCGCGCCCGCGGGAGTGCGGGCGGTCACAACGGGCTGAAGAGCATCATTGAGCATCTCGGAAGCGAGGATTTCCCGCGCATTCGTTTGGGCGTTGGGGAAAAGCCGCATCCCGAGATGGATCTTGCGGACTGGGTCCTTTCCGACTTCACCGCCTCCGAAAAGCTTGCGCTTCACTCCGCGGCTCTTTGCGCCGGGGAGGGCTTAAAGCTGATTCTCTCCGGCGATTTCGACCGCGCCGTTCAGCTTTGCAATTCGCACAGGTAGGGGGGCTAAGACCTTGGGACTCTGTCCCAAGCCCTGCTTAGGGGACTTCTTAAGGAGAAGTCCCCTAAGGACCTTCAAGACCTTAACCAATTTGTATTTTTGATTCTGTCTTTACATGGTGCAGATTTTGATGTAGCCGTTTGCCGTGCTACGAATTCCGGCTGCTCCGAGCCAAATCCCGTCCAGCGGGATTTGGACAACGGCATGCCGTTTCTCTCCG
>CAKSUH010000212.1 GCA_934500855.1 uncultured Eubacteriales bacterium | reverse complement strand
AGTCGTTCCTGACCGTCAAGAAGGATGACAAGGACGATACCTCGGCTTACGATAAGGCAAAAGAGGACGGCAGAATCAACGGCAACTGCCTCTTCCTGGGGACTTCCTCCGCGAAGGATATCTTCAAGAAGGCGTAACGGAACACCGACTGCCGAAAATCGGACAGAAACAGGACCCTCTCCCGTGAGAGGGTCCTGTTTCTGTCTTAAGGTTCTTTTGCGCGGGTCCCGTCGGCTTGCCGCTGCAGCAGAGCGGCGGAAAGGGGAGAAAGAAGCAGGCTGTCCCGTACCGACCGACGCCCGAGCAGGTCAAACCACGCGCCGCAGACCGGAATCGGAGCGGGGGCGTCCCCGACATTTACCGCAACGAGGATTCTGTCCCCGCCGAGCGCGCGCTCGTAGAGGAACGCCGTGTCGGTTGCAAACAGGAAGCGGAAGTCCCCGCCGTGCAACGCCCTGTGCGCCGTGCGGAACCGACCGAGCAGGCGGTAGTGCGCCATCAGTCCGTCATCCTCATGCCCCCACGGATACGGGCGGCGGCAGAACGGATCGTGATAACCTTCCAGTCCCGCCTCGTCCCCGTAGTAGACCGACGGGAATCCGTAGACCGTGTATTGCAGAGTCGACGCAATCTTCAACAGCGAAATCGCCTGTCGCCGTGCATCGCCGGAAAGCCGCGCGCGCGACAGCTCGGCATTGGTCCTCCCGTCACCCTCTCCGGGGTCGCCGAGGACCGTCAGGATCCGCGCCGTATCGTGCGTGCCGAGCAGATTCATCAGGCTGTCCGAGACTTCGCGCGGATAGGACGCATAGAGTTCGGTCATGGTTCGGACAAACGCGCCCGCGTCCCGCCGCAGGAGCAGATCGAGGACCGCATTGCGGAACGGGTAGTTCATCACGCTGTCCAGCTGTCCGCCGCGCAGGTAGCGGCGGCGCTTGCCGTAGGCAATCTTGTCGGCGGCGTTCTCCCAGACCTCGCCGAGAATTGCCGCCCTGCCGTCGGTCTGTTCCTTCGCAACGATCCGCAGTTCGTCCAGAAATTCGTCGGGCAATTCATCCGCAACATCCAGGCGCCAGCCGTCCGCGCCGCGGGCGAGCCATTTGGCGGCAATCCCGTCCGCGCCCGTAAAATAGCGGCGGCAGGTTGCTTCGGACTGCTTCAGCCTCGGCAGGATCGGGATGCCCCACCAGCATTCGTAGTCATCGGGAAAGCGGCGGAAGGTGTACCACGCCGCGTAAGGGGAGGAGAGGGACTGATATGCTCCGACCGTGGGATAGGTCCCGTAGCGGTTGAAATAGCGGCTGTCGTCTCCCGTATGGTTGAACACGCCGTCCAGGACAACGCGCATTCCGCGCGCATGGGCGGCGGAGACCAGGCGGTCGAACGCCGCGTCCCCACCGAGCGCAGGGTCCACCGTTTCGTAGTCGCCCGTGTCATAGCGATGGTTGGAGCGCGCGTCAAAAACAGGCGAGAGGTAGAGAATGTCGTACCCCATGGCTTGCAGGCGGTCCAGCTCTTCGGTGATGCCGTCGAGCGTTCCGCCGAAAAAGGTTCGGTTCGGGAGCGGGTCGCCGTTCTTTGCGGCAAATTCGGGAATGCCGTTTTCCCAATCCGGATTCAGAACGGCTCCTGCTTTGACGGGCGGCGCGTTTTCGTCCCGCTTGAAGCGGTCAACGAAAATGTGATACATCGTCCCGCTTTTCAGCCAGTCGGGCGTATGGAATTCGGGGGCGTGAATCAGGAGACGGAATTTGACCGCACTCTCTGCGGAGAGCGTAAAATGCACATTGTCGGTACTGTCGCTGAAGCGCGTATCTCCGCCGCGCACGAACAGAAGCTCATAGTAGAACAGACCGCCGTCCCGCCCGCACAGCGCGGCGGTGTCCAGCACGGTTGTGTAGATGTCCGTGACAAAATCGGTGGAAGAAAAGACAAACGGGATATCGGTTGCTTCTCCTCCGTCGGGGGAGAAACGCAGAACGACCGCCGCCGCGCCGAATGCCCGCGGGACCTCTGCCTGCAGGGTGAGCACGGTTCCCCATGCAAAGGCGCCGAATGCGGTCATATCCTGTTCTCCGATCAACCGCCGCAGGGTCGGCTGAAGTGCCTGCTCCGTTTGTTCCTGTAATTTCGGTAACATATCTGCCTCTCGAGTGAGAAATCAACAAAAAAGCAAGAGGATACCTCTTGACGGTTCTGTCTTATCTGTTGGATCATGATCAATATTTATATGTATCATTGCAAAGGCGAAAGAACCGCTCCGCGCCGTCGGCGGAGCCGAAAAAAGGGGGAGGAACGGTTCTTTCGCTTTGTGACGCGGCATCCGCGCGGATACAAGCGCTCTGTTACAGCTGTTCGCTTCTTTGTGCAAGGAAGGCTTCAACCTCGTCTGCCGTGGGGATGGAAACGCCCGCGCCCGCGCGGCTGACCGCAAGGGTGGAGACTGCCGTTGCGTAGCGGACCGCCTCGCGCATGGGTTTTCCTTCGCAGAGCATGGAGCAAAGCCCGCCGATGAAGCTGTCGCCCGCCGCGGTGGTATCCACGACCTTGATTTTGAAAATGCCCGCGTAGGCGACTTCGTTTTCCTCGTTGATGTAGGCGCACCCCTGTTTGCCGAGCGTGATGAGCGCCGCCCTGCAACCCATTTCCTGCAGTTTACGGAGGGCGGGGACTGCGCTTTCGCGGTCGGTGACGGTCATGCCCGTCAGGAGCGAGGCTTCAAACTCATTCGGGACAACGAGGTCGACATACCCGTAAAGCGCGGGGTCGACTTCCTTGACGGGCGCGGGGTTGAGCAGGACACGGCAGCCGTGCGCTTTTGCCAGCTTTGCCGCTTCCAGAACCGATTCCGTCGGAATTTCGTACTGCAGAATCACGGCGTCTGCCCAATCGAACAGGGATTCCTGTGCCCGGATGGCGTCTGGGGTAACGCGACCGTTCGCGCCGATGTCCAGAATGATATGGTTATCGCCGCCGCAAACGGTGATGACCGCCGCGCCCGTGGGGGAATCGGTGGTTGCAACGGGGGTACAGTCCACGCCGTAGCCCTCGAGGTTCTTTCTTGCCAAGCCTCCCGCGAGGTCGTTTCCGACCGCGCCGAGCATTTTTGTCGGGCATCCGAGCTTTGCGGTTGCGGTTGCCTGATTCGCGCCCTTCCCGCCGAAGTTCATGGCGAAGTCCGAGCCTGTAATCGTTTCTCCCAGTTTGGGGAGCCGTTCTGTATGGATGACATAATCCATATTGATACTGCCTATAACCAGTATGTTTTTCATTGTTTGCTCCTTTTTATTAAGACCTCGGGGCTTAAGACCTTGGGACTCTGTCCCAAACCCTGCTTAAAAACTTCTTGAAAGAAGTTTTTAAGAATTTCAAGA
>CAKSUH010000211.1 GCA_934500855.1 uncultured Eubacteriales bacterium | reverse complement strand
GATCAGAACGGTTCGGAATCTGCGGTTGTGTTCACGGTTCCATGACGCCATCTTCCGCTCGTAAGCCAGATCGGAGCGATCCCGATATCCCTTGACCACCGCATCCGCACCGAGACGGTCATAAAGGTCAATCAGCATTCCGCCGTCAAACAGCACCTCTGCCTGCGGAAACTCGGCAACGGTCCTGCGCGCGATTTCCACCCGTTCTTCGGGCGTAAAGCGCGTCTCCTTTTCGGGATTGACCATCACGGCAATCACCAGTCGCGCGTAGTCTTTCGCCGCGCGGCGGACCAATTCCAGATGACCCAGCGTCATCGGGTCAAAGCTGCCCGGCAGAATTGCAAGCTCTTTCATGCTTCCTCCCCACGGTATTCCAGTACCGTTACAACGGCAATGCCGTATTTTGCGGTTCGGCGCACCGTAAACAGCGCTTCCAGCGCGCTGTCACTGCCGAACACATCCTCCTCCGCCTCACTCTCGCAGACCACCGTTGCGTGAGGCGCCAGCGCGCGGTACTTTTTCAGCAACCGCAGCGCTTCGGGAATCCGCCGAAGCGCATAAGGCGGATCCAGAAAAATCAGATCAAAATGCCGCTTTCCGCGACATCCGCGCAGAAATTCCGCGTCATCCGCGCAAAAGACCTCGCATTCGGGCGCCAATCGGGTTTTCATCGTATTTTTTTTGATGATTTCAACCGCGTTCCTGTCGCGATCAACCAGCACCGCGTGCGCCCCGCCCCGACTGAGCGCCTCCAGCCCGAGCTGACCGGATCCCGCATACAGGTCCAGTATCGTGCGATCCTCCATTTCAAACTGCAACATGGAAAAAATCGCTTCCTTCGCGCGCTCGGATGTCGGTCTGGTGCTTTCCCCCGCAGGGGCATCCAGTCTGACCCCTCTTGCTTTTCCCGTAATGATCCGCATCATGGTGGTGCTTCCTCCTTTGTAAGGGTAAGACCTCGGGGCGTTGCCCCGAACCCCACTTAAGGCATTACCGCGTAATTCCGATGGTGCAATCACGAAGTCGAATTTTTCGTCAGACGATACAAAAATTCGCAGGCTGTAGCCGAGCTACAGGCAAGGATTTTTGTGAAGGATCACGGAAAAGGCGCGAGTGAGTGTGTCAATCGTGAATTGCGCGGTATTGCCTTGAAAACTTCTTGAAAGAAGTTTTTAAGAATTTCAAGAACTTTAATCAGGGGGATTTTGACCCCTTCCTTTTTGTGATACGGATTTTGAGCGAAGCCGTTTGCCGTACTACGCATTCCGGCTGCTAAGGCTGTCGCTTCTCTCCGCTGTCGGACAGAACCGACAGAAAGATCATCCCTGATCTGAAATTTCGCTTTTTTCTTCGTTTGGATGGTAATAGGCGTACACGGCTTCCGCGTCTTTGGCGGAGATACCCGCAACGGCCTTGAGGGCAGCGACATCCGCCGATTTGAGTGCCGCAAGACCGTCGAACGCCAGAAGCAGTTTTTTGGCTTTCGCTTCCCCGATTCCGGGGACTGCCGTCAGTGCCGAGGTGGTCAGCGTGCGCAGCTTTGCCTGTTCCATACACCGCACGGTGTAACGGTGCACCTCTTCCTGAATCTTATAGATCATCGTGAACAGCCCGCGGTCCTTTGCAATGCTGATTTCGTCCGTGTCGGTGCAAAGCGCGCGGGTTTTATGGTAATCGTCTTTGACCATGCCGAACACGGGAATATCCAGCCCCAGTTCTCCGAGCAGGTCCCGCACCACCGAGACATGACCCCGCCCGCCGTCCAGAAGGATCAGATCGGGGCGCTCGGAGAAGGACCCGGACGGGTCCGACAGGTGCGCCAATCGCCGCGACAGCGCCTCACGCATGGAGGCGTAGTCGTCGGTTCCCTCCACGGTACGGATACGGAAACTCCGATAGTCCGATTTGCGGAACGCGCCGTTCACCGAAACGATCATGCCCGCAGTCAGGTGCTCGCTTCCGAGGTTGGAGATATCGTAGGCTTCGATCCGTTCGGGCAGGACCTCCAGACCGAGCTTGTGTGCCAGATCGGCAAGAAGGCTCTCCTTCTGCCCGGTTTCGGCTTCGTACTGCCGCGCTTTTTCGGCGGCGTTTTTGCGAACCAGTTCGCACAGGGTGTGCTTGGTCCCCCGCTCCGGAACGCGCACCCGAACCCGATGTCCTGCCAATGCGGACAGGCTGTCTGAAAGCAGGTCGCAGTCCTCGTCCGCCATCTCAAACCCGATCAGGACCTCGGCGGGAATGTATGCGCGGGAGCGGTAGAACTCGGTAAGAAACGCAGTCATGTCCTCCGGTTCGGGGATTCCCTCCGCGCCGCAGATCATCTCCTGCGTATCATGCAGAACACCGCCGCGGATGAAAAAGACCGAGATGCAGGTACAGAGATCATCGGAATACAGCGCCACAATGTCCTGCTCGACATCGGGAGACGCCACCACCTTCTGCTTTTCCCGAATGGCTCCGAGCGCGCGTAGCGTGTCGCGGCATTTTGCCGCCGCCTCGTAGCGTTCCGCCTCGGCATAGGCGGTCATTTGCTCCTCCAGCCGCCGTCTGACCTCGCCGTTCTTCCCCTCCAGCAGTTCCGCCGCGCACCGCATGGTCTCACGGTATTCCTCGCCCGTCACCTGCCCCGTGCAAACGCCGGAGCAACGCCCGATCTGATAGTAGACGCAGGGACGCTCTTTTCCGATGTCCCGCGGAAAGGAGCGCGAACAGGTTGGCAGCTTCAGGGTCTTGTTCAGCAACCCGATGAGAGCATACGCGGTCCCGGACCCCGAATAGGGTCCGAAATAGCGGGCTTTATCGGCGCCGCGATGGCGGGTAAAAACCAATCGGGGGTATTCCCCGCCCGTGATCTTGATATACGGATAGGATTTTGCGTCCTTGAGTCGGATATTATACTTGGGGGTGTACTGCTTGATGAGCGTATTCTCCAACGACAGCGCTTCCATCTCGTTGTCGCAGAGATAGTAATCGAACGATCGGACCGACGCAACCATGCGCTCGGTTTTGATATTTTTCTCGATGTTGCGGAAATACTGCGAGACGCGGTTGCGGAGCTTGCGGGATTTTCCGACATAGATGACCTTACCGTTTGCGTCCCGCATGATATATACGCCGGGACAAAGCGGCAACCCGTTTGCCCGCTCCAACAGCTTGTCGCGGATGTTTTCGCTCTTTGCCATTTCGTCACCTCCCTGCAACCGATGCCCTTTCGGCTTCCTCCGCCTTATTCCTGTGCTTCCTCCGCCTTCTTGCGGGCAAGGAAGTCCTCGAAAGTACCGCTGTAATCCCGCATTCCGTCGGGGGTAATCTCAATGATGCGGTTTGCAACCGTGTTGACCAACTCGTAGTCATGCGAGGTGAAAATCACATTTCCC
>CAKSUH010000210.1 GCA_934500855.1 uncultured Eubacteriales bacterium | reverse complement strand
GTAGAGAAGTTAGTCATTGAATGGGGCGGAGCGGCACGCGGGGCGTTCCGTTTCGGGTTAATGTTACTTGTTGACTGCTATTATAGTTTTTTACATAGTGCCGAGATCCCGCCTGCGGGCGCCCCTTCGGGGTTCGACTCCGCGGCGATGATTGATTGTATCATCTGTTTCTTTTGTGGTTCTGCCGCTCCGCTCAGGATGACAAAGAGGGCTGTTTGTTATGTGAGTTGTATAATTTTAGTCAGTTAAAGTAACATTGCAACGAACAGGTTATATCTCACAAAACGCTATACCAACGCCTGCGGCGTTCAGTCGAACCCCGTAGGGGCGCCCGCAGGCGGAATCTCGGCACTCACATAACAGTCAGCATCCGAAACGATTTTTCCTCACCAAACGGGCGCGATAGCCGCACTTTTCATATTCCACCTCCCGCCCGAAACAAAAAACTTCCCCCACGACCCCGCCACTTAAAAAAAGCAAATCAAATTCTTGCTTTTCAAATGGCGGGGTCGTGGGGGAAGTTCTCGGGAGGTCAGGGAGGTTTGGAGGGTAGGAGGTCCTCTTTCAAGAGGACCTCCTGCGCCTCCAAGGTCTTCCCCTCTCCCTCCAAGGTCTTTCCCCTTACCTCTTTCCGTGCAAAATCGGGGAAAGATGCTTGTAGATAAGGAAAACAAGAAGCGTGTCGAGAAGTCCCTTCAAAAGCGTAAACGGCAGATTGAAGATCACAAGACACTGTAACAGCCCGTTGACGCCGGGCAAAAGCTCCTGATACATCCCGATGATCGCGTCCAGCGGCAGGAATTTCGTGTAAACGGGATAGCTGATAAAATAGTTCAGCGGAACACTGCAAAGTGCCATCGCAACCGCACCGCCAAGCGAGCCGATCAACGCCGCGCGGCGGTTTTTCCGCAACTTGTAAACGATCCCCGCAGGAAGCACAAAACAGACCCCCAACAGGAAGTTGCATAACTCCCCAACGCCGCCCGTTGAGCCGAACGGCAGATGGATCAGATTCTTGACAAGGCAGACCAGAACGCCCGAAACGGGTCCCATGCTGAAGGTCGCCAACAGCGCGGGCAGCTCCGAAAAATCAAACTTGACAAACGACGGCATAAACGGTACGGGGAATTCCAATGCCATCAGCACCGCCCCCATCGCCGCCAGAATGCCTGTCACCGTAATCATGCGCAGACTTCCGCGCCGCGCGCACATTGCGCCTTCTGCATGAACCGGCTTAACCGATTTTTCCGTTCCCGTATTTTTTTCTGTGTTTTTCATGATTCATTCTCCTTTCGATTCAGGAGAAAAGAAACGCCCCATGCAGAGTCCCGAAAACCGGAACGCTCCCATGGGGCTGTCATTTTCGCGCAGAGACGCGAAAACTTCTATCTTTTCTCATCCGGACTAAAGACCCGACCAAACGCGGATCTATCACCGTCGGTTCGGGAGTTTCACCCGATCGGCTCCGCAGGCTTTCCCGCAGAGTTCGCAGACTGCAAGCCCGACCTGCGTCGGCTTGTTCACTGCCGGTATGGAATCGCACCATCCCCAAAGATATCTATGCATATTTATGCGATTTTAGAAAAATTCCCAAAACCCCTGCTGTTAAAATTCTTGGAGTCCTTAGAACCTTCTTATAAGAAGGTTCTAAGTGGGCTTGGGGCAGCGCCCCAAGGTCTTAGTCTTACTTCCCGGACGGAACGCTTGCCCAGTCGGCAAGGAAACGCTGAATGCCGTTGTCGGTCAGCGGATGCTTCACCATCTGGCGCAGGACCTTGTAGGGAACCGTTGCAATGTGCGCGCCGTACTTCGCCGCGTCCACCACATCCTGCGGTCCGCGGATGCTTGCCGCGATGATTTCGGTCGACAGACCGTAATTCTCGAAAATCAGCGCAATATCGGAGATCAGCGACATTCCGTTTTCGGCAATGTCATTCAGTCTGCCGACAAACGGGCTGACATAGGTCGCACCCGCCTTTGCCGCGAGCAACGCCTGCGCCGCACTGAAAATCAGCGTTACATTGGTCTTGATCCCCTCCGCCGCGAGGACATGAACCGCTTTCAGTCCTTCCTCGGTGATCGGAATTTTGATGACAATATTCTTGTGAATCTTTGCCAACTCGCGCGCCTCGCGCACCATTCCCTCCGCGTCAAGCGAAATGACCTCGGCGCTGATGGGACCGTCCACGATCTGCACGATCTCGTTGATGACATCCCGGAACACCCTGCCCTCTTTCGCAATCAGGGACGGGTTGGTGGTCACACCGCTCAGGATGCCCCACTCGTTGATCTCGCGGATCTCGTCAATGTTGGCGGTATCAATAAACAGCTTCATAAGTAACCCCCCAAAAAAGCGGGGGAACGACCGCAGCCGCTCCCCCGCAGAAAATGTCAGGCGAGAATCTTGGAAACGACGCCGGAACCGACGGTTCTGCCACCCTCACGGATAGCGAAACGCAGACCCTCTTCGCAAGCGATGGGGGTAATCAGCTCAACAGTCATATCGACATTATCGCCCGGACGGCACATCTCAACGCCCTCGGGGAGCTCGATGGTGCCGGTAACATCGGTGGTTCTGAAATAGAACTGCGGACGGTAGCCGGAGAAGAACGGCTTCTTACGACCGCCTTCTTTCTCGGTCAGGACATAGACATGACCGACAAACTTTCTGTGCGGGTGAACCGAACCCGGCTTCGCAAGAACCTGACCTCTTTCGATCTCGTCCTTCGCGATACCGCGGAGCAGTGCGCCGATGTTGTCACCTGCTTCAGCCTGCGGCAGGAGCTTGTGGAACATCTCGACACCGGTAACCGTGGTGGTCTTCTTCTCATCGGACAGACCGACGATTTCAACCACATCGGAAACCTTAACGGTACCTCTCTCCACACGACCCGTAGCAACAGTACCACGGCCGGAGATGGAGAACACATCCTCGACAGGCATCAGGAACGGCCGGTCAGCCTGACGCTCGGGAGTCGGGATATAGCTGTCAACCGCATCCATCAGATCGAGGATGCACTTGTACTCGGGAGCGTTGACATCGGTGCTGGTGGAAACCAGAGCGTTACGGGCAGAGCCGCGGATGATCGGAATATCGTCACCCGGGAAATCGTAGGAAGACAGCAGGTCGCGGACTTCCATCTCAACCAGATCGAGCAGCTCGGGGTCATCCACGAGGTCGGTCTTGTTCATGAAAACAACGATAGCCGGAACACCGACCTGACGGGCGAGCAGGACATGCTCACGGGTCTGCTGCAGAGGGCCGTCGGTACCTGCAACGACGAGGATTGCGCCGTCCATCTGAGCCGCACCGGTAATCATGTTCTTAACATAGTCGGCGTGGCCGGGGCAGTCGACGTGCGCATAGTGACGCTTGTCGGTTTCGTACTCAA
>CAKSUH010000209.1 GCA_934500855.1 uncultured Eubacteriales bacterium | reverse complement strand
AGGTATGAGCAATCGCACCCGAGATTGTGACATTGACATCCTGATTCCCCGTCTGACCCTTGTAATCAGCCTCGGATTGTCCCGCCGCGAACGACGAAATCGTTGCGCAAAGGCAGAGCGCCAGAACCATCACACAAACAAGAATCTTTTTCATTCTCTGTTTCCTCCTTTCTTCAAGATTCGCTTGGGAATTTATTACAACACCACCCGAGAGCGGTGAGGTAATCGGAAAGATGGTGAATCAGTCTTTGCTGATGTAAACGGTAACGGTTGCAATTTTAATGGTTTTAGCCGTATCGGGCGTAGCAAGCTGTTTGGTTGCGTAATAAAGTCCTACCGCGTTCCAGTCCTTGCTCGTCAGATTGACCGTCAATGTCTCGGATGTTGCGGTTCCGTTGGCTGTCGAGCCTGCGGTTGCCTTTTCAACCGTCAGCTTATTGTCCACAGCAGATCCCGCTCCCGTCATGCCGATAGACAGGGCTTCTGCTTTATCTACATTTGTAATTGACGCATATACATGCACGGGAAGGTCGGAGCGATTGTCAACTGTGATTTTTCTGGTGGTGTCTTTCAGTTCGGTTCCGTTTACCAGATCATACTTCATTGTGTTGACATTCCATTCCAGATTTCCGATGGTCAGATCTGCAAACGAGAAAGTCAGGTCAACCGCATACTTATGCGTGACTTTTTCAACCTTGACATTGATGTCTCCGCCCGAATTGGTCGGATCAAAAGTAGCTACGCCGTTCTCCCCGCCAACTTCTTTTTCGGCGGAAGCGCCGATGGCGAACAGGGACACGGACATCAAGCCCGCAAGAATAAGAGATACAATCTTTTTCATATTTTTGCTCCTTTCAAAAGCACACAAATATTTATCAATCAACCGACATCAGTCGGAGGATTTCCGAACGGTTACCGTCATGTCTCCGACGGCAATGTAGTAATCCGTGTTTCCGGATTGCGGGTTGCCCTCAAGGAAGAGGTAGAAGGATTGCCGCGTTGGGGTCCCCTTCTCCGTCAGGATTGCGGGCGGGGTTGCTTTGTCGATCCGCACTTGGTTGTCGACGGTTACAAGATTAGCCGCATTCTGCGCATTTGCGTCCCTGTAAACCTTTGCAATGATTCCGCTTAAGCCGTTGTCGTGCGAAGCATGGATAAAGGAAATTTCGGGCTTGACATTGCACAGAATATCCGCATTGGAACGGTTGACAACCGTTACGCGGTTGTTGGTACCGTCAAAGCCGAGCCAGAAGGAGCTTCCGTCATCCGCTTTGTCATACTTCATCGTGCCGACATTCCAGACCTCTTTGGTATAGTTGAAATACATGGCGCCAAACTCAATTTCCACGGAGTAAACCGAGTGCTCGGTCCCGCCTCCCTGCGTTCTCGCCTTGACATACTCCGCGTGCGTGGTGTAGGTGCCGTCGGGGTTGGCGGGCGAATGGTAATCCGCGCTCGTGCCGTTGACGGGGACCTTGCTGTCAACGGGATAAAACTTTTCCCATTGCTTGTCTTCGCCCTCCTCCAAACGGAAGATTGTACCGTCAAGCGAATAGTTGATCTGCCCGAACACCTTTTGCGTTGTAGCAACCGTGTAGTTTTTCGCGGCGGGACCCGAAATCGTGATATTCTCAATCGTAATTTTGTCCGCGCCATAGCCGATGGAAATATCATTGTAGTAGACATTTCCGTGCCCGAGCGTCACGGTCTCCCCGCCCACAAGGCCCGAAAGGAAGAGACTGCCCGGATTTTCGATCGGATGCGTCGGTCCCGTCCATGTGCCGTAATCGCTTGATTTGACATACAGCAGATAGTTTTCAATGCGCGAAACCGTAAGCGTTCTCGGCGAGATTGTAAATGTCTGCCCACCTAAAGCGGTGTAGGTCTCGGCATTGATGGTTGCCGCCACCGTATAGGTGCCTGCATCCTTCGGCGCGACGGTCGAGCCGGACATGGTTCCCTCTCCGTAGGAATAGGTTGCGCTTTTCAGCTCGTCTGCTGTCACACCCGCAACCGCATTGTTCGTTCCCTTTTCCACCACCGATTCGATAACCGGAGCCACACGGTTTCCGTCATAAATCTTGTCGAGAGGTTTCAGTCGGATTTCGTAGACCGCCTTGCGGTTGACGGTGACCTTATAAATCACCGAGTGTGCCTTAATGCTTCCGTTTGTGTCGGTCTTTTCCAGTTGCAATACCCGTTGGGTCTTGCCTGTCATATCAACCGTATAGCGGAACCAGTTGACCGACACCGTTATGCCGCCGATCGTTTCGGTCTTGTTGGAAATCGTCTGGTCGTTGCCGTCAATCGTAATCCTGTAGGTCACGCCGTCCTCATTCAAAAAAGCGCCGTAGAGATAAGCAACCGTTGCGTCACTTTCGATGTAGACGGAATAGGCAAACATACTTTCGCTGTACTTTGTTCCGATCAGCCCGTTGTCCGTTGCGCTTCCCTGATCGGCATCCGGATAGACATCCAGCTTCTCGAACGAGGAAGAAACCGCGTCCAGCTTGAGGTTGTTGGAAACCGGGTAACTGATGGAACCCCAGATGTTTCCCTCGGACAGCGCCGAGATGGTGACATGAATTTTATCGGGAAGCGTTACGCCTTGCGGCGGGTTGAGAATTTGCGCGGCAGGAATCTCCAGTGCGTAAATACCGCCGTGCAGTGCGGGATCGGGAAGCGTCATGGCAATGGACTTGAAGTGCTTCAATGCCAACACGGTTTCGATCTTCTTTGAATTTTCATCCACATAAAGCGTCAGGCTTTTCCCCTCAAAACACTCCTTCACAATCGCCTGATTCTGCGCATCGGTATTGGTCAGGGGCGTCAGAAGGACTTTGTTTTCGTCCAGAAGCAGGAAACGGTCGGAATCGTAGTAGTATTTTTGCCCCGGCGTTCCGTCCTTTTTCTGCTCGATGAACGCGATAAATTCGCCTTCCACTTCATCCGAAAGGATGGTTTCCCTTTGCGCTTCATACAGCGTAAAGGTACGATCATCGGGCGACACCAATTCGGGAAACCGCCCGTTGTACATTCTGTTCTGCTCCAGAGAAATGTTGGGGACTTGGCTCTGATTCATCCCGTTTTCCGTAATGGAGTAATGACCGAAGGAAGCAGCGATAATCTGTGTTCCCGCTTTGATGATGATCGAATGCTCAGCCATTTTGGATTTGTTTCCTGCGCCGATACCCGCCGGAGTCGGATCACTGTCCGACAGTGCTTTGCCGTTTCTGTAAGTGCCGTCGTATGGATTAAAACCGTCCGGATAGCCGGAATGCGCCGTGATATTGCCGCCGGACAGCGTGATTGTCATTCCGGAATTATTCATATTATCGGTACATCCGATGCCCGCGCAACCAACCCCGCCAACGGCGGTCACCGTTCCGCCC
>CAKSUH010000208.1 GCA_934500855.1 uncultured Eubacteriales bacterium | reverse complement strand
GGAAACTGCGGCGGTAACGGCTGACCAGACGGACCAGTCCCTGCCGCTCCTGTTCCTGCATTTCGGCGTAGCGTTCCGGCTCCGCCATAACATCAATGAATTCCAAGCCCGCAGTATCAATCCCCGCGAACGAATCCTCCTCGTTTTCGTCCTCGTCATTCTCGTCGTTCTCGTCCTCTTCGCTCTCTGCTTCTTCAACCGGCTCTTCAACCGTTGCAAACACTTCCGCAACAGGTTCGTCAGGCGCCGCTTCCTCCGGAATCGGTTCTTCCTCCGGCTCCTGCACGGGGATCGGCTCCTCCGCCGCTTCTTCTTCCGCTTCGGGTTCCTCCAGCAGACGGTCAATCGCGCCTGCCAACTCCTCGATTGCGTTCAGACGGCATCCCAAGGACAGCACCCGCAGATTCCCGAGCAGCAACCGCTCCGCAACAGCCGCGACCGAAGGTCTTGCCGCGGTCTGCACGGTTTCCTGCACGGACTCCGCCAGCCGATTGGAAATCAGACGGTGCGCAACGGCATGGAGAACCACTTTTTCCGTAGCGACACAGGCATCTCTGACGGCTTCCTCTTTTCCCTCGGTTTTTTCCTGCACCGAGCGGACCGCATCCTTCAGTTTTTTCAATGTGTTCTCCGAGAATCCCATCATACACACCCATCCTTTTAGATATTCAATATAATTGTACACTGAATCAAACGATTTGTCAATAGGTAAAGCGAAAAAACACCGTATTTTTCGCTTTTTTTGCAGGACGGGAGCGCATTCCGAAGCATTTCAAAGCGGAGCGGGAGACTTCCCGAAAGAAGCCTCCCGCTCGTTTTTTTCCAAGCCTTGAAATCAGCGTTTATTCTTTGTCATCGGCTTCAAAGGTGTCTGCGGAAGAATCATCCTCAAAATTCTCATCGTACCAATCCTCTTCCTGCAGTCCTTCAGCGGAGCTGTCACGCTCAAACGACGGCGGATCGTCATCGCGGAATACCGACACCTGCGGTTCAAACGCAAACGCGTCGGTTGTCGGCTCGCCGTCAGGCTTCTTTTCGTCCGAGCCGACCGTTGCGCCGCTGTCGGTCCCGCCGACCGTTCCGTGCGTTTTGCTCTTCTTTGCAATCGCGGCGGTCCGGAAAATCACTACCACCAGAACGATCTGCAGAACCAATGCCACCACGCCCATCAACAGCGCTGCAAGCGCCGATTTTTCGGGCAGGAACCGTGCCGTCAGCGCAAGGACGGGAAGCGGCGCCAGACCGTAAACCGTTTTGCCGTCGCGCACATACTTCACACGGTCCGCGTACTTCGCGTGCCGACGGAGCAGAATGAACAACGCGATTGCCTGAAGCAGGATCACCGTTCCAAGCGTGACGAACAGCCATGTCAGGTCAATCCGAACCGGAATTTTCGCAACCTCTGCGTTGAATTTCTCAACTGCGGTGTCCACACCGCTCTTGGAGGCGGCATCGCAGATTTCCGCGATTGCGGAGGTCCGAAGCGTTTCCAAGGTTTCCAAGCCTGCGTCATTGTAAAGACCGTCGTTCCGCAACTCGGTGCAACGAGTCTCAATCTCCGTGATCCGTGCGTCCTTGTAACGCGCAAGCGAAAGTCGCTCGTCGCATTCCGCGATCAGCGCGTCCATTTTGTTCTGATATTCGGGACCCGTCGGAAGAGCCTCCATTTTTGCAATGTAGCTCTGAATCAGATCCTTGACATTCTGCCCGTCATCCTTGCGGATGCGCCCGCGAAGCTCTTCGATTTTTCCTTTGAGATAGTTTTCCTTCAGCGTGGTAAGCGAAACGGAATACTCCTCCCCGTGCGGCGCGCTGTCGGTCGCCTTGACGCGGATGAAGAACACATATTTCGTCCCCGCGTTCAGATCGGTCAGATTGCCCGCGTCCTGCCAGATCAGTTCCTCGGTTTCAAACCGACGGTAAGCAAATTCGTACGCTACCGTGTCCGCGTCGGTCAGTTCAAAGAGCATGGAATCCTCTCCGACGGTCGGCTTTTTGATTTTTCCGCCGTCCTCCGCAGGCATCGGCGCAGCGGGTCTTTTCGCGAGCCTGCAGTCTGCCCATTCGCTGTGGGAGGTCGAGGTCCCGTCTCCGAGACGGCGGACCCGAAGCTCCTTGCCGAACAGCTGTTCAAGCGAAATCTTTTCCCCGCCGACAAAGGAAATCGTGCCGCTTCCGAAGTCAAGCTCAAAATTTCCGCTTCCGTCCACGATCAGGAACTCCTGCACATAGTCCACACGGAACGCGGGGACCGAGCAGACAGGAAGAGCCAACCCCGTCAGCGTTTGGTTCTCTGCGGGAATGGTATAGGCGAATTCCGCCTTTGCGGTATGCTCCACCTTGTTTCCGTTCCACGAAACCAGCTTATAGCCCGTTTCGGTTTCAATCGTGATTGAAATCTCGGTGCCATAGGCAAACGGGAGCGGCGTACCGTCATAAACATAGGTGTTGTTGCCCTGACGAACCGTTACCGTTGCGTGCGCGGTAAGATCGGCAGAGAATCCCACGCGGATGCTCTGCGGAGTCCAGAAAGCATAGAGCGTTTCGGAATCGGACGGCTTGTCCCATCTGACGGCTTTGTCGTTTTCCGTAAACGCTTTTCCGTCGGCGCCGATATACTGCTTTCCCGCGCCGTTCGGCTTGTCAAAATACCCTCGGAAATCATAGCCCGCCATTGTCGGAAGTTCCGTCAGATCGGCAAACGGACGGTTAAAATCAACCGTCAGGCTGTCCAGACCCCCGATCGCGTCGGTATCCCCTCTCTTATTGTCCAGACGGACCGTATAATTCTTCGGGGTAAACCAACGGTAAAAAATGTTGTCGTTTTCCGAAACCTTGACCTGTCTGCCCTCCGTTGCGCCGTTGTACAGATAGCCGTCGCGTTTGGGCAGATCAACGGGAAGCGTCATGCTTCCGTCCACCCTCACCGTCTCGTTGTAGGACCACGGGAAGGTTGTGCGACTGCCGATCAGTTCTTCGGTTCCCACCTCAATATCAATCACGGTGACCGTATACTTCTTGGGAACGAACACAGCGGTCAGCTTAATACCGTTCGGGTAATCCACGCTCGTCGGCAAAATGTTGCCGGGAAGTTCAATGCTGTCGTTCAGAATCCATTTTTGGAATTCATAGGTGTCGATCTGCGGAGTGGGGAGCACAACCGAATCCCCATAGCGGAAGGTTTGCCCCACCTGAATCTCCTCGCCGTTATCCGTACCGTAGGAGACCCCCTTCGGCTCTGTTGTCAGTTCGGCAATCGTATAGGTCTTGCGCTCGAAATACGCCACATAAGTGATGCTTTTCGTAACCGGCTCGCACTCCAGATCATTGTTGTTGAAGGTCGTAAAAGACTTGTTGTCCTCAACACGAACAAACTTCACCAGCTTATACCCCGGATTTGGGACAGCCACCACATG
>CAKSUH010000207.1 GCA_934500855.1 uncultured Eubacteriales bacterium | reverse complement strand
GGAGGGAGAGAGCCCCCTCTTGAAAGACGGGGCTCTCTCCCTCCAAGCCTCCCTCACTCACCGAGAACTTCCCCGCAAGACCCCGCCATTTACGAAGCGAAGATTTGTTTCGCTTTTTGTGATGGCGGGGTCCGGCGGGGAAGTTTTTGTCGTTTTGGGCGGTGCGGTTTTGTTGCAGAGTGCGGCTTCGCGCCCCTTTTGTGAGTGGGAACTTTTGAGGGGAATTTGCGGAAGCATCAAAACGGTCACATTGTAGGGAACGACCCATGTGTCGTTCCGTTTCTTTTTCAGATGACAATTCACGCAAAGCAAGTCTACTCATACAAAGTCTTGACTGATCGTTTCCCACCTGCGAATCGGGCGCGAAGCCGCACTTTGCAACAAATCCCTACCTCCCAACCCGAAAAAAGCTTCCCCAGGCGCACCCGCCTAAGACAAAGCGAAACAAATCTTTGCTCTGCCCGGGCGGGTGCGCTTGGGGAAGTTCTCGGAGGAAGAGGGAGGTTTGGAGGGAGAGGGACCCGTCTTTCAAGAGGGGTCCCTCCCCCTTCAAGGCCTTTTCCCTCTCCCTCCAAGGTCTTTTCCCTCTCTCTCCAAGGTCTTTCCCACCCTAAACCCGATTTTTTCGCCGAAAAAACTTGACAAAAGAAGGAAAAAGGGGTATAATAAATCTGTATGACTTCCGGGAAGGGGGATTTTGGCGTGATCCGAAGCATGACAGGGTTCGGGAGATGCCGCGAAACCGTGGGGGGACGCGATATCACCGTGGAAATCAAATCGGTCAACAGCCGTTTTCTGGACTGTACGACCCGCATCAGCCGTTCGGTCTCCTTTTTGGAAGAACGCGTCAAACCGTATCTGCAGGCAAGAGGGCTGACGAGAGGCAAGGTCGATGTTACGGTTGCCGTTGATACCGTTGAAAGCGCGGAAAGAACGGTGCTTGACGACGGACAGGTCAAAGCCTACCTCTCCGCGCTGTACCGCCTGCGCGACGAGTACGGTCTGAAGGATGATATTTCGGTTATGAGCGTGGCGGCAAACAGCAACCTGTTTGTTACGGTCAGACCCGAGGAGGACGCGGAACGCGTTTGGGCGGAGCTGGAGCCGGTCCTCGGACGCGCAGCCGACGCGCTTTTTGCCGCAAAGGAGCGGGAGGGCGCGGCGCTGGTCGCAGACCTCGGAGGAAAGGTCCGCGAAATGCGGGCGCTTGCCGAGCGGATCGGAGAACTGTCGGTCGGAACCGTTGACAAATACCGCGAGCGGCTTGCCGAGCGTGTACGCACAGCGCTGGCGGACAACCGCATTACGGTGGACGAATCGAGAATTCTCACCGAGTGCGCGATTTTTGCGGATAAGGTGGCGGTGGACGAGGAGTTGGTCCGCCTGCGGACGCACTTTGACGCAATGGAAGCGATCCTGCGGGACGGCGACGCGGTCGGCAGACGGCTGGATTTCCTGATTCAGGAGATGAACCGCGAGGTCAACACCACCGGCTCGAAATGCACCGACGCGGCAGTGGCGCAAACGGTGGTCGACCTGAAGTGCATATTGGAAAAGGTCCGCGAACAGATTCAGAATCTGGAGTGACAAACCGAACGGAAAGAGGAAATTTGCGTATGAAGTTTATCAATATCGGCTTTGGAAATATGGTCGCGTCCGACCGCATCGTAGCGTTGGCAAATCCCGATTCCGCCCCCATCAAGCGGCTGATTCAGGATTCCAAGGATGACGGGCGGGCGATCGATGTGACCTGCGGCAGACGCACGCGGGCGGTCATCATCACCGATTCGGAGCATGTCATTCTCTCCGCAATTCAGACCGAAACTATCGCGAACCGTCTGGAAAACAGCGATGCCGACGAGGATGAGGACGAAAGCGACGATGTCCCCGCGGACGGAGAGTGAGGAGGTCGGCATGGAAAACGGAAAAGGGTTGTTGGTGGTTGTTTCTGGCCCTGCGGGAAGCGGGAAGGGAACGGTCAATAAAAAGCTGTTGGAGTCGGAGGACTTTGTGTTTTCGGTCTCCGCAACCACAAGAGCACCGCGACCCGGCGAAGCGGACGGCGTGAACTATCACTACATCACGCGGGAGGACTTTGAAGCACGCATTGCGCGCGGAGAACTGCTGGAGCATACCGAGTACTGCGGCAACTGCTACGGCACCCTGCGGAGCGAGACCGAGGCGGTGCTGGCAAGCAACCGGAATCTGCTTTTGGAAATTGAGGTGGAGGGTGCGATGAACATCAAGCGCCGCTATCCCGAGGCGGTGCTGATCATGCTTCTGCCGCCGTCCTACCGTGTTCTGGAGGAGCGGTTGCGCGGGCGCGGGACCGAAACCGAAGAGGTCATCCGGCGGCGCATGGCGCGGGCGCGGGAGGAGCTGGAATTCCTGCCCGAATACGACTATGTCGTTTACAATCGCGAAAACGGTGTTGACGCAGCGGCGGAGGAAATCCGCGCGATCGTCACTGCCGAGCGGCGCGCCGTACGGCGCAACCCGGACGCAAAGAAACGCTTTTTTGAGGACTGACCGTTTGTTACAATACGGTGGCGCAAAGCCCCGATATCAACCGAGATCGAAGGAGATTAGAAGAATATGCTGCATCCAACCATTGACGAACTGACCGAGGGGAAGTACAACCGCTACGAACTGGCGCTGGCGACTGCAAGATGCGCGCGTCTCATCACCGATGAGTATGTCCGTCAGCATGATGTCGCCGAGAAGAACCAGACGGGCAACAAGGAGACCGACCGTCCCGTGAACACCATGATCGATCGCGAGCTGCGCGACGAAAAGGCGGTCAAGGTTGCCATCGGCAGAATCTACAGAGGTATCTATCGGATCGACCTGCACGCAGAGGAGCATCCCGAGGATGCGGAGGACCTGTGGGAAGCGGGCAATGAAGCCGAGGAGAGACTGGACGAGGAAGAAGCCGAGCGCGAAGAGCGGGGGGAGAAGCCGGTGAATCCCGACATCAATCCCGAGGTCCCGATCATCGAATGAATCCCAAGCTCTTTGACGCAGACTGTGATCTGCGCCTGAAATACGCGGGCGTTTATGTGCTGGGAAACCCATACTGCGTGGACGGTCTTTACGACTATGAAATTCCGTGCGAAATGGGGAACGGCGCAGTGGTGCCGGGGAGCTTTGTAACGGTTCCGTTCGGCATCCGTAATCAGACGCGCGTGGGGCTGGTTGCGGAGGTCCGTGAAACCTCGCAATACAAAGAGCTGAAAATGATCCGAACACGGTGTCCCGACAGCATTTCTCTTGACGGGGAAATGCTGGGGCTGTGCGAATTCTTGCGCAATCGGATCTTCTGCACGACAGAGGAGGCAGTGCGGGCAATGGTCCCCGCTTCGTCGATCCTGCGCCTGCGGGAGATCTACGCGCCCGCGCCGAACACCGCGCCTCCCGCCTCCGACG
>CAKSUH010000206.1 GCA_934500855.1 uncultured Eubacteriales bacterium | reverse complement strand
GTAGAAGAATATAGAAAATTAGGTTTAGGATTTCGTGATATACGATTATATGAAACAACACAAAAAATTATAAATAAGGAAATCAATTTAAAAGAATTAGATAAGAATTCAGACACACAAGAAGTCTGAAATAAATTATTAACACTTTCAGGAGTAGGACCTAAAGTTGCAGATTGTATTTTACTATTTGGATTTTATAAACAAGATGTTTTTCCTGTAGATACTTGGATTATAAAGGTTTATAACGATTATTTTGCAAAAACATATTGCTTTTTCGGCGCGAATATGCTATACTGTTATCGTGAAATTTTGGGGGATCTCCCCACGGAAAGGCGATTGCAATGCAGATGGAATACGCAAAACTGTCACGGCAGGAGCAGACCGTCCTGCTGGAAAAACTGAAACGGGAATACGAGGCGTATCGGGCGCGGGGATTGGAATTGGATCTCTCGCGCGGCAAGCCCGGGGCGGCGCAACTGGATCTGTTGCAGGGAATGCTCGACTGCATCAGTTCCTCCTCGGACTGCCGCACCGAAAACGGCTTTGACTGCCGCAATTACGGCGTTCTGGACGGCATTCCCGAGGCGAAGCGGATGTTTGCGGAGCTGTTGCACATTCCCGCCGAGGATCTGTTCATCGGCGGCAACTCCTCGCTGAATCTGATGTATGACGCGGTTGCCCGCGCGATGCTCTACGGCGTTTGCGACAGCGAGCGCCCATGGTGCAAAGAGGAAAAAATCCATTTCCTTTGCCCGTCTCCCGGATATGACCGCCATTTCGGCGTTTGCGAGTCGCTCGGCATCGGGATGATTCCCGTTGCGATGACCCCCACGGGTCCCGATATGGACGAGGTGGAGCGCTTGGTTGCCTCCGACCCGATGATCAAAGGAATCTGGTGCTGTCCGAAGTATTCCAACCCCGACGGCATCACCTATTCGGACGAAACGGTAGAGCGCTTCGGCGCCATGCGGACGGCGGCAAAGGACTTCCGCATCTTCTGGGACAATGCCTACGCGGTACATGATCTGTACCCCGACCGCCGCGATGAGCTGGCGGATATTTTTGCGGCTTGCGCACGGCACGGGAACGGCAATCGGGTCTTTTATTTTGCCTCGACTTCCAAAATTTCCTTCCCCGGCTCGGGCGTGGCGATTATGGCGGCTTCGCAGGAAAATCTGCGGCAGATCATGCCGATCATCGGCGCGCAGACCATCGGCTTTGACAAGATCAATCAACTGCGTCATGTGCGTTACTTCGGAAATGCGGCGAATATCAGACGGCATATGATGATGCTTGCCGATCTGATCCGCCCGAAGTTCGAAATCGTTCTGGAGAATCTGGACCGCGATCTTTCCGATACCGGGATCGCGCACTGGACGCGACCGCTCGGCGGTTACTTCATCAGCCTGTATGTTTCAAAGGGATGCGCAAAGCGGACCTATGCGCTTTGCGAACAGGCGGGCGTGAAACTGACGCGGGTCGGAGCAACTTACCCCTACGGTAAGGATCCGGATGACAGCAACATCCGCATTGCGCCGACATACCCGGGCGAAGAGGACCTTCTGTCTGCGGTAAAAATTCTGACCGTTTGCGCCAGGATTGCGGCGTTGGAAAAACTGTTGGGATAAGGGGACGCGGAAAAGCGGTTGGGGAAGGGTTCCCCAACCGCTTTCCAAAGCGTTTTATCCTGTTGCGCGGGCAGAAATAAGCGGGATGTAAAAAGGCGGAAGTACTGTTCAACGGAGGCTTTTATGCCCGGAATCTTTTTGCGCACCTTCGCGGTCGTTTTTCTGGCTGAGATGGGGGATAAATCGCAGTTTCTGATGGCGGCGTTGACTGCGGAATACCGCCTGCGGGATATTTTTGCGGGAACGCTTGCGGCAATCGCGGTCCTGTGCGGGCTGGCTGTGTCGCTCGGTGCATTGGTGGGGGAATTGTTGCCCATGCCGCTGGTTTCTTCGGTGGCGGGCGGCGCGTTCCTCTTTTTTGCATGGTCGGGCATCGGCGGCGAAGAAGAGGAGGGCGGCGGTGCGGTCCGTCGCGGCAGAGTGTTCCCCGCAATTTTCGGTACCTATTTTCTCGCGGAGTTGGGCGACAAAACGCAACTTGCCACGCTCGCGCTTTCGGCGGAGAACTCCCGCGCGATGCCTGCGGTCTTTCTCGGCGCAACGGCGGCGCTGTTCCTGTCGGGGGCGCTCGGAGCTGGGGTCGGTGTGCTTTTGGGGCGGCATTTGCCCGCGCGGTTGTTCCGCGCGGCATCGTTCGTTATCTTTGCGGCGTGCGGTACGGTCAAACTGCTGGACGGCGCGGAGCGGTTGATGCCAACCGTTTGGGCAATCGTTACCGTTTCGGCGATTCTGATGATTTTTGTTTTTCTCTGTGCCCTGACGGTGCGGAGACGAGGGAGGGTACATGACACAGCGGGAGAGCAATCCGTATCCGTACAGCGACAGCAACAAGCGCTATCAGACCTTTGAATATTACACGCGGCGGACCTACGGAAAGCGGGTGGTCAAGTTGCCGCTGGACGGCGGGTTTACCTGCCCGAACCTTGACGGGACCTGCGGCAGGGGCGGCTGTATCTACTGTTCCGCGCGCGGGAGCGGCGATTTTGCGCCCGATGCACGGCTGTCCGTTGCCGAGCAGATCGCCCGTCAGCGGGCACTGTATGCGCACAAATGGGATGTATCGGCTTGCATTGCGTATTTTCAGGCGCGGACCAATACCTATGCGCCCGTGGCGGTCCTGCGTGAAAAATTCGAGGCGGCGCTCGCAGTGGACGGCATTGTGGGGCTGAACATCGCGACCCGCGCGGACTGCCTGCCGCCCGATGTGGTGGCGTATCTTGCCGACCTCGCGGAGCGAACCGACCTGACGGTGGAACTGGGGCTTCAGTCCTCGTCGGACGCAACGGCGGGGCGGATTCACCGCGGGCACACATGGGCGCAGTTTCTGGACGGCTACAGTCGCCTGCGGGCGGCAAGCGGAAAGATTGCGGTTTGCGTGCATCTGATCTTCGGGTTGCCGGGGGAGGATGACGAAACAATGCTGCGGACCGTGCGCGATGTTGCGGCGCTTCGACCCGAGCAGGTCAAGCTGCATCTGCTCCATGTTCTGCGCGGAACCGAGATGGAACGGCAATGGCGTGCGGGCTTCTACCAACCGCTTGAAGAGCCGCACTACATTCGTCTGCTCGCGTCCGCACTGGAACTTCTCCCACCCGAAACGGTGATCTGTCGCTTAACCGGCGACGGCTCGCGCGATGACCTGTTAGCCCCGCTCTGGACGCTCCGCAAGACCGCCGTCATCAACGATCTCGACAAACTCCTATACCGCGAATCCCGCTGGCAGGGGAGGCTGTATGAGATGATAGAGTAAGACCTTGGGGCGTTGCCCCAAACCCCATTTAAGAGACTTTTTGAAAAAAGTCTCTTAAAAATCTCCAAAAACT
>CAKSUH010000205.1 GCA_934500855.1 uncultured Eubacteriales bacterium | reverse complement strand
GTATACCATACTTTCGCCGTTTTGTAAAGCCCTTTTTCAAAAAAAAATCACATTCCCGTCAATTTATCCTTTTTTTACAATTTCCGCGCCATAAAATAAAAATAAAAGGTTATTCCGACGGATAAAGGCGGGACCGCTTGACTTTTGCCGCGCGGTGTGTTATAATGTTAGCTCGGAAAGAAAGCGGGTGTGTTATGAAATCTTCTGTATCGCCGTACCGATATCGGGACGGCTTGCGCGACGGTCTGCCGATCGGGCTTGGCTATTTTTCGGTTGCGTTCGGCTTCGGCATTTCCGCCGTCGGACAGGGACTGCGGGCATTGGAAGCGGTTCTCATTTCCATGACGAACCAGACCTCGGCAGGGCAGGTTGCAGGTGTTGCGGTTATCGTGGCGGGCGGGACCGTGATCGAAATGATTCTGACCCAGCTGGTTGTCAATCTGCGTTATGCGCTGATGGGAATCTCTCTGACGCAGAGGCTGGACGATCGCGCAAAGCCGTTTTGGAGAAGGATGCTGTTATGCTGTGCGCTGACCGATGAGATTTTTGCGGTTGCAATGACCAAGCCGGATTCTGTCGGTCCTTCATACCTGCGCGGCGCGATGACGATTCCGTACATCGGGTGGTCCTGCGGGACATTGCTCGGTGCCGTGGTAGGCTCGGTTTTGCCGAAGCGGCTGGAGGCGGCGCTTGGAATCATGATTTACGCAATGTTTCTTGCAATCATTGTTCCTCCCATGCGGCGGGAACGCGGTATTTGCCTTACGGTTGCGCTGGCGGCGGGGTTCCGCTGTGTGATGACCTATGTTCCGCCTCTGTCGCGCGTTTCCGAAGGTTTTGCCATTATCCTCTGTGCGGTTCCCGCGGCGCTGATCGTTTCGGCATTCTGTCCCGCGGCAGGAGAGGAGGAAGCGCATGATCCCGACTGAACACCTTTTGCTCGGCGCCGTAATGGCTTTGACAACCTATCTGATCCGAATGCTTCCGATGACGCTGTTTCGCCGCGAGATCAGATCGCGCTTTGCGAAACGGTTCATCCATTATATCCCGTATGCGGTTCTGTCCGCCATGCTGATACCTGCCGTTTTCTCGTCAACGGGAACGCTTTTTACTGCCGTTGCCGGCATTGCGGTGGGGCTTGTGCTGTCACTTTTGGGGCAGTCGCTCATCGTGGTGGCGCTTGCATCCGCGCTCGCCGCTTACCTTACCTCGTTTCTGCTGTTCTAAAACCGAATCGCCTCCCATATACTGTACCAACATCGGATCAGTTATGGGAGGTTTTTGTATGCCTGAATATTCCATTTACAAGGACATTGCCGAGCGGACAGGCGGCGACATTTATGTCGGCGTGGTCGGTCCGGTCCGCAGTGGGAAATCCACATTCATCAAGCGGTTCATGGAGGCGGTGGTCCTGCCGAATATCGGCACAGGCTATTCCCGTGACCGCGCAAGAGACGAACTTCCGCAGTCGGCGGCGGGGAAAACGGTTATGACGACCGAGCCGAAATTCATCCCCGAAGAGGCGGTTCCGGTTACGCTGGACGGAAACGCCGCCCTGCGCGTGCGGATGATCGACTGCGTTGGCTATCTGGTTCCCGAGGCGATGGGCGCTTTGGAGAACGGTCAGCCCCGCATGGTACGCACACCGTGGCAGGAGGCACCGATGCCCTTTGCCGAAGCTGCCGAAACGGGAACAAAGAAGGTCATCACGGAGCATTCCACCATCGGAATGCTGGTGACGACCGACGGAACCATCGGCGAAATTCCGCGTGCGTCCTATGTGGAGGCGGAGGAGCGCATTGTGCGCGAGCTGAAGGAGATCGGAAAGCCGTTTGCCGTGGTTCTTAATTCTGCCGACCCTGCGGGTGAGGCGGCACACGCGCTGGCGCATGAGTTGGAAGAGAAATACGGCGTTCCCGTGGCATTGGTCAACTGTCTGGAACTGGACGCGGAGGACATCCGCCAGATTCTCGGTCTGGTGCTGGAGGAGTTTCCCGTATGCGAAGTAACGGTTCGACTGCCGCAATGGACCACTGCGCTGAATCCTGCGCACCGCATCCGCACTTCGTTGGTCGGTTCGCTTTGTGCCTGCGCGGGAAATGTAACCCGCATGGGGGATGTCAAAGCCGCTTATGAGGTGCTGTCGGAAAACGAATATGTTGCGGGTGTGGCGGTCGACCGACTGGATATGGGAACGGGCAAAGCGGAGATTTCGCTCGGTTTGCGTGAGGGGCTGTATTATGAGGTCATCAGCGAAATGACGGGACTGGCGATTGACGGGGACTGCGCGCTCATTGAACAGCTTCGCGAACTGGCGCAGACAAAGAAGCGCTATGACCGTGTTTCCGAAGCGCTCAGGCAGGTCAACGAGGGCGGATACGGAATCGTGATGCCCGAGGTGGAAGATCTGCGACTGGAGGAACCGAAGATTGTCAGACAGGCGGGCGGCTACGGTGTGAAGCTGCGCGCGGCGGCGCAGTCGATCCACATGATCCGCGCGAACATTGAAACCGAGATCAGCCCAATGGTCGGCACCGAACAGCAGTCCGAGGATATGGTGAAGTACCTGCTGAAGGAATTTGAAGAGGATCCGCGCAGCATCTGGGGGTCGAATATGTTCGGAAAATCGCTGTATGAGCTGGTCACCGAAGGCTTGCACACCAAATTGGAGCATATGCCGGATGAATCGCGCAAAAAGCTTTCCGAAACGCTGGAGCGTATCATCAACGAAGGCAGTAACGGCTTGATCTGCATTCTGCTCTGACTGCTTCTCCCGCTGTGTTTTCCCAACACCTTGACAAAATCCGTTGCCGGGTGTATAATAGGGGAGAGATCACAGCGGGAGATGATTTTTTATGGCACATCCGTTCCGACATTTCCGAACCATCACAAAGCACCGCCACAAGGTAATCGCACACTGCTTTCGCGCAGGCATCGGCTGGCAGGGACTGTTTCATGACCTGTCCAAGTATTCTCCGACCGAATTTTGGGCGGGCGCGAAGTACTATCAGGGGACCCGCAGTCCGAACGAGCGGGAACGCGAGGAAAAGGGCTATTCTGCGGCGTGGATGCACCATAAGGGTCGGAATCGGCACCATTTTGAGTACTGGACCGACCTGAATATGCAAACCAAACTGTACGAACCTGTGAAAATGCCTGTGCGGTATGTGAAAGAGATGTTTTGCGACCGTGTTGCGGCGAGCAAGATTTACCAAGGCAAGAACTACACCGATTCGCACCCGTTGGAATATTTTCTGCGCGGCAACGCGCGCCAAAAGATGCACCCCGAAACCGCCGACCTTCTGGAAAGCTGGCTTCGCCTTCTCTCCGAACGCGGCGAGCGCGAGGCGTTTCGCTACATTCGTTCGGTGAAGGGGTATTAAGACCTTGGGACTCTGTCCCAAACCCTGCTTGAAAACTTCTTGAAAGAAGTTTTCAAGACTTTCAAGAACTTTAA
>CAKSUH010000204.1 GCA_934500855.1 uncultured Eubacteriales bacterium | reverse complement strand
TTCTCCCGTGCTTTGAAAACGCCGAAGCCGTCGGTTGTGAGAATCTGCCCTTCCATCACGCATTCCAGGCGCAATTTGTCATACTTCCCTTCCACGATTACGGGAAACGGAATTTTCAGCCGCTTGCGGGTCATTTATTTCACCAACCCGAAGTACAGAAGCACCAGTGCGCCGAGCGCGATGCGGTAGTAGCCGAACGCCGAAAAGCTGTGGCGCTTGACAAAATCCATCAGGAACCGGATGACCACCATCGACACGGCAAACGACACCACGCAACCGATGGCAAGCACGCCCCATGCCACGGCGGGCAGGCTCGCGCCGCTCTCCGAGAGGTAGGAGGCAAAGCCCAGAACCTTTACGCCGCTCGCCCCCACCATGACGGGAATCGCCATGAAGAAGGAGAACTCTGCGGCGGCGGTACGGGACAGCCCCAGAAGCATTGCGCCGAGGATGGTGGAACCGGAACGCGAGGTCCCCGGGATAATCGAGAGCATCTGGAACAGTCCGATGAGAAGCGCGGTTCGGTAATCCAGCTCCGCCGTGCTGTGAATCCGCTCGGAATCCGGCTTTTTCAGCTTTTCGATCAGAATAAACGCCACGCCGTAAACGATCAGCGCAATTGCAACGACAACCGCGTTATACAGCCAACCGTCGATGCTCTTTCCGCTGATCTTTTCGAGAATTTTGTCCCCCACGACACCGACAAGTCCCGCAGGAACGCACCCGATGACCACCTTGAGCCAGAGCGACCATGTTTGCTTCTTTTCAATCGAGGTCTTGCGGCTTCCGAAGGGCCACAGGCGGTTCCAAAAGAGAATCACCACCGCAAGGATTGCGCCAAGCTGGATGACCACCTCAAACATTTGCCAGAATTCCGCCGCCAACTCCGCGTTGTCGGTAAATCGGAACGGCAACCACTCGTTCAGCAGGATCAGATGCCCCGTGGAGCTGATGGGCAGCCACTCGGTAATGCCCTCCACGATGCCGTAAAGCAGGGCTTTCAGAAATTCAATGATCATGTCCCTTGTTTGTCTCCTTTCAGACGGTCCTTTGCGCGCACCTCAAGGCCCCGTCCCTCGGCGGCACGCAGAATATCGCCCGTCCGGACGGGGAACGGAACGCGACACCAATAAATCATGGACGGATGCGGCGTGGATTCCAAAGTCTCCCCTTCCGGTCCGTACAGTTCCCGCACCGGGAACGCGCGCCCGACCTCCCCCGGGGAGATCAGCTCCGCGCCGTCACCGACCGACAGCTTGTTGCGCTGAATGAAGCGGTACAGTCTGCCGTCCGCCGTTTCTGCGGGGATACCCGCCGCGACAAGGGCGGCAAGTTCTTCTTCATGATATTCGGTCGCGGTGGAGAAATATGCCTTTTCGCGGATATACCCGCAGGTGGAAACCAGTGCGGGGTCCTCCATCGGCTTGGAGAAGAAGAACCCTGTTCCGTATTCGCGGTGCGACACGCTCTCGAGTTCCTCCAACCAACGCGGGTCAAAACGGTAACCCGTCGGATTCGCGCAATATGCGTCGATTGCCATGCGGTAGGCGTTTGTGACCACCGCCGTGTAGTAGGCGCTCTTCATTCTGCCCTCGATCTTGAGGGAGGCAATGCCGCTCTCGCACAGTTCGGGAATGTGCTCGATCATGCACAGATCCTTGGACGACATGATGAAAGTTCCGAGGTTGGTCTCTTCAATCGGAATGCGGCTGTCGGGGCGCTTTTCCTCAATCAGCGTATAGTTCCAACGGCAGGGCTGCGTGCAGGTTCCGCGGTTGCCGTCCCGCCCGTTGAGCGCGTTGGCAAGCAGACACCGCCCGCTGTAGGACACGCACATGGAGCCGTGAACGAAAACTTCCAACTCAATTGCGGGGTCCAGATGCGCGCGGATGGCGCGGATTTCGGCAAGGGTCAGCTCGCGTGCAAGCACCACGCGTTTTGCCCCCAGTGCGGCATAGGCGCGCGCGGCGGCGGAACTGACGATGCTTGCCTGCGTGGAAATGTGGATTTCCATGTCGGGCAGAAGCTCCTTCACCGTTGCGATCGTGCCGAGATCCGCAACAATCATCGCATCGATCGCGCACCCGCGCAGGGCGGTCAGATACTCGCGCAGGGCGGGATATTCGTCCTCATGCGGCATGGTATTAACCGTGAGGTAAACCTTCTTCCCTTTCTCGTGCGCGGCATCAACGGCGGCGTACAGTTCCTCCACCGAAAAATTGTCGGCGGCGGAGCGCATCCCGAAGGCACGCCCCGCCAGATAGACCGCGTCCGCGCCGTATTCCAGCGCGGCGGTCATTTTTTCATAGTTGCCCGCAGGGGACAACAGTTCGGGTTTGTTCATACGGACTTACGGGGTCAGGCGGTTCGGTCCGCGGAACAGGAACTCCGCTTCCTTAATCGACAGCCCGAGGAAGAGCATGGTCAGACGGTCCACGCCCAGCCCAAAGCCTCCGTGCGGCGGGCAGCCGTAACGGAAGAACTGGAGATAGAACTCCACATCCTTTGCCAGTCCCTTTTCGTCCGCCTGCTTCTTCAGAACCTCGTACCGATGCTCACGAACCGCGCCCGTGGTGATTTCGCACCCGCGCCAGATCAGGTCGTAGCCCATCGGAACGCCTCTCTCGTCGCGCATATGGTAGAACGCGCGCTCCTTTGCGTCGTAGTCGGTGACAAACAGGAACTCGCTCCCGTATTTCTCCATCGAGAACTTCGCGCAGAGATGCTCCGCGTCGGTGGTCAGGTCGCCCTTTGCATCATCCGACACCGTGTAGCCGTAGCGCGCTTCCAACTCGTCGTAGAGATCCTTCAGTTTGATGCGCGGGAACGGCATGGTGGGAACAATGACCTCCTTGCCGAACAGGCGCTTGATGTCCTCGCCGCAGGCTTCCGCAACCTTTCCGAACGCATAGGTCAGAAGCTCCTCCTCCATGTGCATAACCTCCTCCACGGAGTACACATAGCTGAACTCCAGATCGAAGCCCGTGAATTCGGTTGCGTGCTTGTTGGTGTAGGATTTTTCGGCGCGGAACACGGGACCTGTTTCAAAAATGCGATCCAGTCCCGCCGCCATTGCCATCTGCTTATAGAACTGCGGCGACTGCGCAAGGTACGCCTTGGTGTCGAAGTACTTGACCTCAAACACCTCGGAGCCGGATTCGCTCGCGGCGGCAATCAGCTTCGGCGTGTGGATTTCCATAAAGTGACGATCCAGCAGGAATTCCCGCATCGCGCCCGTGAGGACCGTCTGCATCTTCAGCATCAGCTGATTGCCCTCGCGGCGCAGGTCGATCCAGCGGTAATCCATCCGCGAATCGATCTCGGAATCGTCCTTGATCGGAAGCGCATCGGCAACCGATTCGATCTCCAGTTTCTCGGGTAGCATCTCCATGCCGCCCATCTTGACATATTCGTTCGCAACCACGGGTCCTTCGACCGACACAACCGAATGAATGGTCAGTTGGTCGACCAGTGCCGCCAACTCGGGAT
>CAKSUH010000203.1 GCA_934500855.1 uncultured Eubacteriales bacterium | reverse complement strand
TTGGAATACAGCTTGGTGCCGTCAACGCTTGCCCAACCGATCTGATTTGCGACCCACGGCAGGTTCATTGTCACGCCGCACTTCTGGATGTCTGCGCCAAACTTCCATTCTGCGCCCTTGTCGATGATGTTGATTTTTCCGGCACCCCCCCATTTAACAAGCGAGGTCTTGCCCGCCACGCCGAGGTCATTCATCTCAATCACGGCGCCTTTTTCCAACTCAACGGTCATATTGGTGTCTCCGGCTACGCGGAACAGATACAGTCCGTTATCTTTGCCTGTGTCCGCATTCGTGCGATTGGTACGGAAAGCAGACTTTCCGTCCAACTTCAGTTTCAAAATTCCACCCGTCCAAAGCAGCGGCTGTGAGAAGCCCTTTTCGCGGGAAGTGCTGTTGTCCGTCATGCAAAATTCGGAATCGTACAGTTCGATCGACTGCTGATTTGTTTCGCTCGCCGCGCCCCAGCAGGCAATCGGCGTTGCGCCGCCGAGCGTGTTCAGCTTGGAGCCGTTTCTCAGAATCAGTTTTGCGACCGCGCCGCTGGTTCCCCAAAGCTTTCCTTTTGCCAAGTTCACCGTTGACTTATCCAGCGTAACCGTAACAGTTTGTCCTTTGGTAAAATCAGTGTGGAAGAACGATGAATCAAGAGAAGTGTTCGTCGTCACGGTGCTGTTTTCAATCAGAAGGTTCAGCTTTTTATTGCTTGTAAGAGCCTCTCCGGTAAATGCACCGCCGAGCGTCAGCGTGCTGTTTCTGACCGTAATGGAAATCGTATCACCGGTCGGTTGCAGCGCTCTAAAGAGCTGCCCTTTGCCCCACGAACCGGGCGCATCAATGATGCAGTTTTCAAGCACAAGATTGCACTTCAAATCTCCGAATATGGTTCCACCGGATGTCTGTTTGCGCTCAATCCTATGAGATCCGCCGTTCAATGTAACGGTGATTCCTTCGCTGATAGCGGGAAGGGTTGTATCCAACGAAACATCCTGAATCAGCGTAACGGTTTCACCGTCCTGAACCGCCTTCAGCGCCTCGGCAAGCGTGGCATAGTAAGTCTCCCCGATCTTGCAGACCTTGCCCGCAGCCGCCTGCTCCGCATCGGTGGTTTCCTGCGCAAAGCCCACCATCGGAATCGAGGCAAGCAGAATGCAGATTGCAAGGACGAAGTAGAGTGTCTTTTTCATGTTCATGGTTAAACCTCCTGAAAAATTGTTTATGGTTTTTGGGTTCTGATAGGGGAACGCGAATCGCAACCCCTCCGCTTTTTCGCGGGGGTTTGCCTTGGTCAGACCATCATTCACCACCTCCTGCGCAACGGTCTGCCGTCAGCTTCCCGAACAGGTCGGCAAACAGCTCATTACGGTTGATACTCCAGACATACTTGATAAAGTGCGTTTTCTGCGGAAAAGAATAGAATCCGTCATATTCCGGAAGAGGCGCGCGAATGATGCGCTCCTTCATAAACCGTTCTCCGTCATTCAGCAGCCATGCAACCGCCGTTACATCCCATATCTGCTTTGCCCACGGCTTCCCGGGGAAATAGCGCTCCTGATAGGTGATCGTGTTCCGCGCCAGATAGTCGCAAAGCGGATTTTTTCCCACAAGCCATTTCTCCAGCTCCGGTGCGCTGACCGCAAACTCGGAAACCACCCCGAAGCAGGGCAGCTGGACCAGCGGAACGCCGCTGGAAAACACCACTCTTGCCGCCGCAATGTCCTGTGCCATGTTGAATTCCTTCGTGTCGCTCCAGTGCAGGGCGTGCCCGCCAAGCCAAACCACCACGATGCTGTCCGTAATGCTTCTGTCGGTCAGAATCGCCGACGCAATGTTGGTGATGGCGCCGATTCCGATGACATACAGCGGGTTTTCCGCGCTGTGCCGCTTCGCCCGCGCAATCAGGTCCCTGACCGCCTCGGAATCAACCGGGGTTTCCTCGTCCTGCAGATACCGCGGTGCGCCGCGCAGGATGTTCGGGAGCATATCCTCCCGCCCGCAAAGCCGCACCACCTTCCGAATCTCGCTGTAGCTTCGCTCCATGCCCTCCCCCGGGTCGCCGACAAGCCGACGGTTGTAAAACGGGGCGGCGTAAATCGCCTCACAGTGAATTTTCTCGTCGGACCGCAGCAGATAGGCAATGGCATACTGATCGTCAATTTCGTTGTAGGCATCCGAATCCAACACGGCATCCACCCTTCCGACAGGGGTATGCAGGCGGTTCAGCTGTTCAAAGTCGCTCATATTTTTCTCCTTTGGGTTATCGCATTCGTATTATAGCACAATTCTTTTGCCCTGTCTTTCATAAACTGTCAAATTTCTTTCACTTTTTGGCGCAATCCGTCGGATTTTCGCAATCCGCATTGGCTTTTTTCAATAAATATCTTGTTTTTTCCGTCAAAACATGGTATAATCATATCAAAATTCAGAAGAAAAGACGAAAGGTGCGCCGCTGTTATGGAAAATATTTCTTTTATTTCTCGGCAACACCTCACCGAGAACCAATCGGTTTCCGAGCACAGCCATCGCTGTTGGGAGGTGGTTTTTTACAACACCTGCTCCGGCGTGAGCAAAATCGGCAACGAGGAATTCCCCTTTCGCAACAATTCCTTTGCGGTCATCCCGCCCGACTGCCCCCACAACGAACTGCACTGCGAAACCGGCTCGCTGATCTATGTCGGGTTTTCCACCGATGACCTCCGCGTCCGCCCCGGCATTTACGGCGACACCGAAAACCGACTGATGGAGCGACTGGTCCACCTGATTCTCTCGGTGTTCCGCACCCGCTTTTCGGATTCGGACGGTTCGGACGAGCTGATCGGCAACCTGCTCCACGCAATGGTCCTGCTCCTGAACCGCGTTTGCAACGAGTCGCACATCCGCCAGCCGGACCTGCTATACGCCCGGCGCTTTATCGACGAAAACATGAACTGGAAAATCGACTTCACGGGCCTTGCCAAAAGTATGGGCATGACATTTGACCTGTTCCGCAGAAGCTTTAAGAAAAAATACGGCGTCTCGCCCAAGAACTACCTGATCGACCTGCGGCTGGAAAAGGCGAAAAAGATGCTGGAGGAGCCGGACCGCAACTGCACGCAGGTGGCACTGGAATGCGGCTTTTCCAGCTCGGCGCAGTTTTCCACCATGTTCCGCGAGAAATACGGCATCACCCCCAAAAAATACGCGCTCGAAAAGAAGGACCCCGCCCGCTCCGCCGAAGAATCGCCCTGAAGAGCAAAAAAAGCCCCGCCATGGGGGCTTTTTTTGCGCGTGAAAACCGTTTGTTTTTCGCCGCGCGGCGGCGGTTGCGTTATTTTCTCCACCTTTTAATATATTGCAACGGCGTTACGCCGCGCATCCGCTTGAACATCGTGAAGAACTGCGAGCTGTTCCCCATCCCGATGCGCTCCGCAACCGCCTGTACGCTCAGGTCGGTGTTAATCAGCAGATAGGTGGCATGGTTGATCCGCATTTCGGAAATCAGCTGATGAATCGAGGTCCCCGTGTATGCGCGGAAGTCCTCGTACAGCT
>CAKSUH010000202.1 GCA_934500855.1 uncultured Eubacteriales bacterium | reverse complement strand
CTGACATAGTAACCGACCGTGCGGTCAAGCGCGCCCGTATCGACATACACAATGCCGAGTTTCTGCGCCAGTGCGCGTGCAACGGTGGACTTTCCCGCTCCGCTCGGTCCGTCAATCGCAATCTGAATCCGTTTCATCCGAAATCCGTTCCTCTTCGTCCCGTATTTGTTTTGCGGCGCTTTTGCCTGCCGCATATCCCGTGGAAAACGCAATCTGGAGATTGAAACCTCCCGTATACGCATCCACATCGATCACCTCGCCCGCGAAAAACAGCCCGCGGACCGACGCCGCTTCCATGGTTTTGGGAGACAACTCCCTGACGCTGACCCCGCCGCGCGTGACAATCGCTTCCTCAATCGGACGGAACCCGTCAAGCGGCACGCGGAAACATTTCAGCGTTTCCACCACCCGTTCCCGTTCCTCCCGCGTGACCGCGTTGACCTTTTTGTCTCCCGCCACGCCGCACAGGCGGACGAATGCGGGAATCATCTTCTGCGGCAACAGGTCGCACAGCGCGTTCGCAAAATCGCGGTTGCGGTACTTTCCGAAATCGGACAGCACCCGTGCGTCCAGTTTCTTTTCATCCAATGCGGGCTTGAGGTCAATCCGCATTTCGTAGCGCCCCGGCACAATGTCCGAAAGGTGCGCGGACGCCGACAGAACCGTTGGTCCCGTCACCCCGAAGTGCGTGAACATCAGCTCTCCGAAATCCTCGTAAACAACTTTTCCGCTCTCCCGCCGAACAATCTTCACCCCGACATTCCGAAGCGACAGCCCCTGCATGGAAGGACACAGCGACCCGTGCGAGGTCAGCGGCACCAATGACGGAAGGATTTCCGTCACGGTCAGTCCCGCCTCGCGTGCGAAGCGGTAGCCGTCCCCCGTGGAGCCTGTAAGCGGATAGGAAGCGCCGCCCGTTGCCACAATCACGGCTTTTGCGGGAATCATTCCGTCCGGAGTCCGAACTCCGGTCACGCGCCCGTCGGCAATTTCAATGCCCCGTGCGATTATGCGTCGGATCTCCACGCCGCACTGACGGCATTTTTTCTCCATCGCGGCAACAATGTCGCCCGCACGGTCGGAAACCGGAAATACGCGGTTGCCCCGCTCGGTTTTGAGCGGAACGCCAAGCCCCTCAAAGAACGCCTTGGTATCCCCGTTGGAAAAGCCCGCCAGCGCCCCGTAAAGAAAGCGCGGATTGGTGGGAACATTGGAAAGAAAGGTATTCCCGTCGCAGTCGTTGGTCAGGTTGCAGCGCCCCTTGCCCGTGATGCGGAGTTTTTTTCCGAGTCGGTCGTTTTTCTCAACCAACAGGACCGTTGCCCCCGCCTCCGCCGCCGTAATCGCCGCCATCATCCCTGCGGCACCGCCGCCGATGACAACAACCTCCGCCGCGTCAGGAATTTTTCTTGTCGTAGACATCGTAGTGATCCCAGATCTCCTCCAGCTCCCGCAGGCGCTCGGTCAGCTCGTCCTTCTTGCGCCGCGACACCGCCGTAATCAACGCATTGATGATGCTCAGCGGCGCGACCAGCGAATCCACAAAGGACGCCATGTCGCTCTGCGCGGCAAGCAACTGATCGGCGTAAACCGCCAGCGGAGACTGCTGACTATCGGTCAGTGCCACGATGTTCGCCTGCTGCTTTCTCGCATACTCCACGGCGTTGATAACCCGTTTGGAGTAACGCGGGAAGCTGATGGCAATCATCACATCCCCCTCGCCGATCCGCATAATCTGCTCAAACAGATCGCTGGACGAGGTGGTTTGCACAAGCCTGACATTGTCAAAGATCATGCGGAAACAGTGGTTCAGAAAGCCCGCCAAATAGGAGGACGAACGCACGCCGAGGATGTAGATATTTTTTGCTTTGACAATGCGGTTAACCGCTTCGTCAAACGCCGCGCGATCCAGTTCCTCGTAAGTCCGTCTGATTCTTTCGGCATCCGACATCAGCACCTTTTCCGGCACATTGCCTTCGCCGATAATCTGGTCCGTGACCTCCATTCTCTGGAAGGAAGTCAGCCGCGTGCGGATCAGCTCCTTAAGGGAATGCTGAAATTCGGGATACCCCTCAAAGCCCAACTCAATCGCAAAGCGGACCACCGTGGACTCCGAAACGCCGACCAGCGTACTCAGGCGGGATGCCGTGAGGTAAGCCGCTTTATCATAGTGCTTCAGAACATACTCCGCAATGCGTTTCTGCCCCTTGGAGAAGGTAGGCATACCTTCCTCAATCATTTTTAACAAATCGCCGCTCATTCCTCTGCCCGTTTCCTTTCCTGTATTGCCTCAAATCGCGACCATCCGCCGCGCATTCCTGCAAATACATATAATTATACACCGAAAAAGCCTTTTTGTCAACCGCTTTTTGCGATTTTTCCGTTCTTTTTCCTGCAAAAATCATGAGTGTTGCTCCGGAAGATGCCAATGTAAGAAAAAATCAACCGCTGTGGCAATCGAATCAAAACATCCGCCGCCTCGCCCTCATCCGTCGCCTACGGCGCCACCTTCCCCCTTGAAGGGGAAGGCTATTGTGCAAACTTCTTTCGTTTTCACTTGAATTTTGATTTGCAAAATGTTTGAAGTGCTTTTTTCAGAATTCGCAGTGCATACAAAAGCCTTCCCCTTCAAGGGGGAAGGTGTCGCCGAAGGCGACGGATGAGGGCAACCAACCAAACCCATTCATTACCGTAAATCATCCCCGCCAGCAAACAAGCGCGACAGCCGCACCACGCAATAAATCCCCTCCAAAACAGCAAAAACTTCCCCCGTGCGCACCCGCACAAAACAAAGCGAAACAAATTTTCGCTCTGAATGGGCGGGTGCGCATGGGGGAAGTTCGGGGAAAGCAGGAGGGGTTTGGGGAGGAAGAGAACCCCATCCGAAAGGGGGTTCTCTCCCTCCCCAAGGTCTTTCCTTATTCCTTCACCGAGAACTGATACACCACGACATGCTCATAAGGCTTGTCGGGACCGACAATCGTGTCCGTGAAATTCGCGTGGTTCACCGCGTCTGGCATCTTCTGGGTTTCCAGACAGAACGCCGCCTGCTTGTTCTGCGGATAGCCGCCTTTGAGCGGGTATTCGGGATTGCAGAGGAAGTTCCCCGTGTAAAATTGCATACAGGGCTGGTTCGTAAACATCTTCAGAATCCGCCCGCTGTTCGGCTCGTAAATCTGAACCCGCAGGGTTGGCTCCTTCGTCTCCCCTTCCGTAAAGCAAATGCAGTGGTCATAGCCGCCCGCCAGCTTCAGGTCTTCACAGTCCGCATGGAAATCCTGCCCGATCGCCTTCGGCTCGCGGAAATCGAACGGCGTATCCTTCACTGAGCGGATTTCACCCGTCGGAATCAGCTCCGCGTCGGTCGGCAGATAACGGTCCGCCTCCATCTGAACCACATGGTCGAAAATTTTCCCGGACGCATAGCCGCCCAGATTGAAGTAGGTGTGGTTGGTCAGGTTCAGCGGCGTGCGGCGGTCGGAGGTCGCGTCATAACGGATTGACAGCGCGTTGCCCGAAAGAAGCGAATAGG
>CAKSUH010000201.1 GCA_934500855.1 uncultured Eubacteriales bacterium | reverse complement strand
GGATTTGCCGTTGCGTGTGCGATCACGGACCGCGTTGTATGGCGGGCGGTCGGCGCGGCGACGGGCTTTGTCCTGTGCTTTGCGGGACTGCGGGTCGCTTCGGGAATTCTCGGAAAGCGAACCCCCGACGGCGCGGTGACCGAAATCATCGAAGCGGAGAAACAGCCCGAACGGTAACGGGCGGAAAGGAGAGCACCCGAATGGAAGAAATGGAAAAGCGGCGCAGGAAATGGATGGTTCGGTATCCCGCAAACGACGCGGAAACGGATCGGCAGACGGCGGCGTTGGCATCGGAACTGGGATGCTCGACCGTTACCGCAAAGCTTCTGTGGAACCGAGACATGAAAACCGTGACGGCGGCGAACCGCTTTTTGCGGCTGGAGGAAACGAGGTTTCACGATGCGTTTCTTCTCCGCGACATGGACAAAGCCGTGGAGCGGATCGAAGCGGCGCTGGAGGCGGGCGAGAAGATTGCGATTTACGGAGACTATGATGTGGACGGCGTGACCTCCACAAGCCTTTTGTATCTTTATCTGCGTGAGCGCGGCGCGGATGTGACTTATTATATTCCGAGCCGCCTGCATGAGGGGTACGGTCTGTCGCGAGGAGCCATGGACCGACTGGCGGAAGCGGGCGTCCGCCTGATGATTACCGTTGATACGGGTATTACGGCGGTTGACGAAACGGCATACGCGAAATCGCTCGGAATCGAAACGGTTATCACCGACCACCACGCCTGCCGCGAAACGCTGCCCGAAGTCTGCGCGGCGGTCAATCCGCACCGCCCGGACGATGCGTATCCCTTTTCGGAGTTGGCGGGCGTCGGAGTGGTGTTCAAACTGGTGTCGGCAATGGAAATTCTGCGGACGCGCCGCGAGGGCGGGAGCGATGCCGCCGCAGTGCGCAGAATCTGCCATGATTACGCCGATCTGGTTGCCATCGGAACCGTGGCGGATGTGATGCCGCTTGTGGACGAAAACCGATTGATCGTCAGCTACGGTCTGTCACGCATCAACCGCGCGCCGCGGGCGGGAATTGCCGCGCTGATCGAGGCGGCGAACGGAGCGGGGAGAGCATCGAGACGGGTCAACTCCTCCTTCATCGGCTTCGGAATTGCCCCGCGCATGAATGCCGCAGGCAGAATGGGCGACGCGACGGTTGCCGTGGAACTGTTGCTCTCGGAGGGCGGGGAACGGTCCGCCCGACTTGCGGAGGAACTGTGCGAACTGAACACCGAACGGCAGGCGGAGGAAAACCGGATTGCCGAAGCGGCGTATCGGAAGATCGAGGAGCAGGCAGCAGCGGAAAAGCCGCGTGTTCTGGTGCTGGATGACGATGACTGGCATCAGGGAATCATCGGAATCGTTTCCTCGCGGATCACCGAGCGGTACGGATTGCCGTCGGTCCTCATTACCTATGACGGAGCCGCAGACCGCGACGGTTCGGCGGCGGATGTCGGAAAGGGTTCCGGCAGAAGCGTCAAGGGACTGAATCTTGTGGAAGCACTTGCTTCCTGCGCGGACATTCTGGAGCGTTTCGGCGGGCATGAACTGGCGGCGGGACTGAGCGTGCGGCGGGGAAATGTTCCCGAACTGCGACGGAGGCTGAACGAATATGCGGCGGAGCGCCTGACAGACGAGATGCTTTGCGTATGTCTGGACGCGGACTGCGAGGTCCGCATGAGCGACCTGACCGAGCGGCTGGTGGAGGAAACCGAGAAGCTGGAGCCGTTCGGGACCGCGAATCCCGCGCCCATGTTCGTCCTGCGGAATGCCAATCTGCGCAGAGTGTCTCCCATCGGAGGCGGAAAGCATCTGCGCATGACGGTGGAAAAGGACGGAAGCGAGATGGGAGCGGTCTGGTTCGGCATGACGCTGGCGGCACTTGATTTCGACACGGCGGAGCCGGTGGATCTGATGTTCCGTCTCGGCATCAACGAATTCCGGGGAGAGACTTCCCTGCAAATGACGCTGGCGGATGTCCGCCCGAGCGCGGACGGAGAGGCGGAGCTGGAGCGGGAGAAGCGGCGGTATGCCGAAATCGAAGCGGGCGGGCATTTCGCACGGTCCGAGGACCTGCTCCCGAGCCGCGCCGAATTCGGAACGGTCTGGAGATACCTGCGAAGGGAGGCAACGCTGGGGCACGGTACATTCCCCGTGCGGCGGATGCTTCTGCGGCTGAACCGGGACGGAACGGAGCATTTCAATTACTGTAAACTGATGTGGATCCTGCGGATTTTCGACGAACTGAAGCTGTGCACGCTTCGCGAGCCGGTTCCCGATACGCTGTTGCTGACGCCTGTCGGCACGGGCGGAAACAAAAAGGATCTGGAAAGCTCGGTCCTGCTCGCGTCCCTGCGGGCGAGAGCCGACTGAACCGCATCATAGAAAGGTCATAACGATGAGTAACTCGGCGGTACACACCGATATTACGCGCCTGTTGGAGATCCTGCGCGCAACGGGAAAAAAGTATGACACGGAAAAGATCCGTGCGGCATACGAATATGCGAACGAAATGCACAGCGGTCAGATGCGGGCAAGCGGGGAGCCGTATATCTCTCACCCGATCGCTGTGGCAGAGATTGTGGCGGGGCTGGAGTTGGACACCGACTCCATCTGCGCCGCGCTCCTGCACGACACGGTGGAGGACTGCTCGGACAAAACCGACCTGCACGAGATCGGAAAGAAATTCGGTCCCGATGTCGCCATGCTGGTCGACGGGCTGACCAAGATCGTAACGCTTCAGGTTGAGGATAAGGAAGAAGCGCATATCGAGAACCTGCGGAAGATGCTGCTTGCCATGTCGAAAGATGTGCGGGTCATCTTCATCAAACTCTGCGACCGGCTCCATAATATGCGCACGCTTGACGCAAAGCCCGAGTCCAAGCGCCGCCTGACCGCGCTGGAAACCATGTATGTCTATGCGCCGCTGGCACATCGGCTTGGTATGCAACGCATTAAGCAGGAACTGGAAAATCTCAGCCTGCAATATCTGGACCCCATCGGCTATGAGGAGGTCCGTCGGCACATTGAGGAGAAATACGGCGAGAATCTGAATTTCATCGAAAAGGTCCGCGCGGCGGTCGACCGCAAAATGCGCGAGAACAACATTCACTTCACGCTGGAGGGGCGCATCAAGTCGGTCTATTCCATCTACCGCAAGATGTACAACCAGAACAAGTCCTTCGATCAGATTTACGATTTCTACGCGCTGCGCATCATTGTGGACACCGAGCTGGAATGCTACACCGCACTCGGTCTGATTCACGAGATGTTCAACTCCATTCCCGGACGGTTCAAGGACTATATCTCCACGCCGAAGCCGAATATGTACCGCTCGCTCCACACCACGGTCATCGGGCGGGACGGCATTCCGTTCGAGGTCCAGATCCGGACATGGGAAATGCACCACTTTGCCGAATACGGTATGGCGGCGCACTGGAAGTACAAGTCGGGCGTGACGACCAAGGAGGAGATGGACAAGAAGCTGGCGTGGATCGCCGGGCTGATTGAGACCGAGGACGGCGAGCGCGACCCCGAGGAGTTCATGAACGCGCTCA
>CAKSUH010000200.1 GCA_934500855.1 uncultured Eubacteriales bacterium | reverse complement strand
ATCGTAAGCCGAGGTATCGTCCTTGTCATCCTTCTTGACGGTCAGGAACGACTTCACATCGCCCGAACCGGGGAACTTGATAATCAGTCCGGTGCTCAGGTTCTTGTTGACCAGAATCACTTCGTAGCTGGAAAGTTCCTTGATCTGATCGTCGGTCAGTCCCGCTTCCTTCATGATCCCCTTTACGATCTCGTTGCTTGTCAGTTCACTGCTCTTGACGGACGAAACGGTGTAGCCTTCTTTCTCGAATGCCTTTTTGACAGACGAGGACTTGTCGCAGCTGACCAGCGCCAGAAGCATAACAAGAGCGAGCGAAAGAGCCAGAACGGACTTCAGAATGTTTTTCATGGTTTTACTCCTTTTTTTCAAAGCGGTCAGTGCCGCGTGATGTATTTGTATTATATCGCAGTTTTGCGGAAAAGTCAACAGATAAACGAAAAAAAATCAAATTCTCCCGCCTTTTTACAGACCTTTCATATTCTTCATGTTCTTCATGCCGACGAAAAAATAAACCGAAAAAATAGGATCTTTTTTGTTTTATCTATTGCAAAAAGCGAAAGGATATGCTATAATATCCAGACAATGAGGAAACGGAAAGGATAAGATCATGCAAACAAAAGCCATGAACGCGAAACGCGACCTCACTACCGGCGCATTACTTCCGAAGATCATCCTGTTCACCCTGCCGCTGATCGCAACCGGCATCCTGCAGTTGCTGTTCAACACGGCGGACACCATTGTCGTGGGTCGCTGGGGCGGAGAGACGAAGGAAGCGAGAGAGGCGGCGCTTGCGGCGGTCGGCTCCTGCGGCGCGCTCATCAACCTCATCATCAATATGTTTTTCGGACTGTCGGTCGGCGCGGGCGTTTGCGTTGCGCAGGAGCTTGGCGCGCGGCAGTATCACGAGGTCAAAAAGTCCGTTCATACCTCTGTCCTCGTAGCCGTGCTCTGCGGCGCGGTGGTATCCGTTATCGGCTTTATCCTTGCGCGGCCGCTCCTGACCCTGATGGGCACCGAGCCTGCGGTGCTGGATGAGGCGGTCCCCTATATGCGCGCCTATTTCATCGGCGCGCCCGCAAACACGGTCTACAATTACTGCGCCGCCATTCTGCGGTCCTCCGGTGACACCACGCACCCGCTCGTTTTCCTGTCGGTGGCGGGCGTTGTCAATGTCGGGCTGAATCTTGTTATGGTCACGGTGTTCAGTCTCGGCGCGCTCGGCGTCGGAATCGCCACCGCCGTGGCACAGTGGATCTCCTGTATCCTGATTCTGCGGCACATGATGTGCCTGCAGGACCACTGCCACCTCAGTCTGCGCGAGTTGAAAATCGACCGCGCCAAACTGAAAAAGGTGGTTGCCATCGGCATTCCCGCGGGGCTGCAGGGAATGGTGTTCTCCATTTCCAATGTCCTGATCCAGTCCTCGGTCAACAGCTTCGGGCAGACCACCGTTGCGGCAAAGACTGCGGCGAGCAGTCTGACCGACTACATCTACATTGCGCAAAACTCCCTTTACCACGCGGCGCTGACCTTTGTCGGACAGAACGCGGGCGCGCGGGATTACCGCCGCGTGCGGCACAGCATTTTCTGCTGTATGGGAACGGTTACGGTCCTCGGACTTGTTCTCGGCGGACTGGTCATCCTGTTCGGTGAACCGCTTCTCTCCATTTACGCGCCGGGGAACGAATCGGTCGTTCACATCGGCATGATCCCGGTGCGGATTCTTTCCTCCACCTATTTCCTTTGCGGACTGATGGATGTCGGAAGCGGCGTTCTGCGCGGCTTGGGCAAGTCGGTGCGCGCAATGATCATCTCTCTGGTCGGTTCCTGCGTGACGAGAATCATCTGGATTTACACGGTCTTTGCCGCCGACCATACATTGGAAGTCCTCTACGCCTGCTACCCGCTGTCGTGGGCGCTCACGGCCACCACATACTTTACGATGGCGTTCATCTTCCTGCACAGGCTGGAAGTCCAAAGAAAAAGCAGCGACCTGACGGTCGATGTTAATATCAATCTTACGGTATCTCAGGAGGTAACCGAATGAAACGCACAACCACAATTTTCACCCGCACACTTTCCCTTTTGCTCTGTCTGCTGATGGTGCTCTCGGTGTCGGCGCTTGTCGCCTGCACGAAGCTCCCCGACGCTGCGAAAGGCACCGAAACCACGAAGGCAACCGCAACGGAAGCTGCTCCCGACGCCAACGCCCCCGAGGTGCGCGGCACAGGCGCGGTATCGTTCAGCCTGACCGTCACCGACCTTGACGGAACCCAAAAGGAATTCACGGTCAAAACCGATGAGAAGAATGTTGCCGACGCGCTTGTAAAAGCGGAGCTGGTATCGGGTGATGACAGCGAATACGGACTTTACATCAAGGTTGTAAACGGCATTACCGCCGATTACAATGTCGACAAAACCTATTGGGCGTTGCTCGTGGACGGCGAAATGTCCATGGTGGGCGCAAGCAGTGTTCCCGTTACCGAAGGACTTCGGGTGGAACTGAAGAAAACGAAATAAAAACGGACCCGCCGAAAGCAACTGCTTTCGGCGGGTCTTTCAGGCATCCCCGCGCAATTCCGATGGTACAATCGCGAATTGTGCGGGGATGCTTTCAATCGTTCAGTATTCATAGTCCTCTTCGACAAGCGCGCCCTTGATGAGAAAATCGTGGCGGTAGTAGTCGATCAGCCCCTCTTTGCGCATTCTGGAGAGTTCCGCGCAGAGCGCCGAGCGGTCCACGCCGAGGTAATCCGCCAGCTCCTGACGGTCCATTTTGACCGAAAACCGCTTGGATTTTGCCAGTCCCGACTGCTCGCTGAGGTACGACGACAGCTTCCGCCGCAGGGTACGCTGTGCCATATGATACTGCTTGCGGATGAGCACCATATTCTTTTGGGCAAGCAGGCGCATGATGTTGAGGTACAGTCGGCGGTGCGACGCGCAATCGCTCGCGCAACCGTACAGGATCTTATCCGACCGCATCAGCAGCAGTTCGCTCGGCTCGGATGCCGTCAGGAAGAATTCCTCCGGTGCCGATCCGATCAGCGACAGCGACAGTCCGAACACCTCCCCCGCCTCGGCTTTCAGGAGCAGAAAGCGGTTCCCGAACACATCGTAGCGCGTGGTGGCAAGGCTCCCGGACAGAAGAATCCCGAACAGCGGCTCCCGCGGATCGCGCAATCCAACCGTTCCGCCTCGTTCCACACGCACGGTGCGCGCGTCGGCGCAGGTGAGGATTCCTTCCACCTCCTGTCGGGTCAGATCCTCAAACAGGGGGTTCTTCAATATTCGTTCGTCACTTATCATATCTTCTCCTCCTGTGGGGTAAGGGTTTTAAGACCTTGGGGCGTTGCCCTAAGACCTTGGGACTCTGTCCCAAACCCTGCTTAAAAACTTCTTGAAAGAAGTTTTTAAGAATTTCAAGAACTTTAACTAAGGGGATTTTTACCCCTTTCTTTTTGTAGTGCAGATTTTAGTGTAGCCATATTCCGTGCTGCTATTCCCGGCTGCTCCGAGCCAAATCCCGTCCAGCGGGATTTGGACAACGGCTTGCCGTTTCTCTCCGCTACCGGATAGAAG
>CAKSUH010000199.1 GCA_934500855.1 uncultured Eubacteriales bacterium | reverse complement strand
TGTCTATGTGGCGTCCATGCTGTTCGGACTCTTTTTCGGCGCAGGGAACCTGATCTTCCCGGTCCGGATGGGACAAATGTCCGGCGCGAATGTTCTGCCCGCAATTCTCGGCTTTCTGATTACGGGGGTCGGTCTGCCTCTGCTCGGCGTTGCGGCGCTCGGCATCAGCCGTTGCAACGGACTTTACGAGCTTTCGGGAATGGTTGACCGCCGTTATGCTCTGTTCTTCACCTGCCTTCTGTATCTGACCATCGGTCCGTTTTTTGCCATTCCGCGTTGCGCGACCACCTCTTTTACCGTCGGAATCGAATCCATGTTGCCGGAGAGTGCTAATCTGCGTCTGTGGCTGTTCCTGTTCTCGGTTGTTTTTTTCGGTGCGGCGCTGTTCTTTTCTCTTTTCCCGGGAAAAATTCTGACATGGGTCGGAAAGATTCTGAATCCCCTGTTCCTTGTTTTTCTCGGCGTGCTGATTGTTGTGGCGCTGACTTCCACCAAAGGCGGAATCTCCTCCGTGACACCGGAGGGGAGCTATGCGGACGCCCCTTTCCCGACCGGGTTTCTGGAGGGATACAACACGATGGACGCATTGGCAAGCCTTGCATTCGGAATCGTTGTGGTGCGTGCAATCCGTGACCTCGGCGTAACCGATTCCGGTGCGGTGGCAGGCTCCACCGTCCGTGCCGGCGTGTTCAGCTGTCTGTTTATGGCTCTCATCTATGTGGCTGTTACCTTAGTCGGCGTGCTCAGTCGCAGTGTTTTTCCGACTGCGGAAAACGGCGGAATCGCGCTGGCGCAGCTTGCGGAACACCATCTGGGAAAGGTCGGACTTCTGATCCTTGCCGCTACCGTAACGCTTGCCTGTCTGAAAACCTCGGTCGGGCTGATTACGGGCTGTGCCGAAACCTTCTCGGCGCTTTTCCCGCGCGGTCCGAAATACCGCGTGTGGGCGGTCACATTCAGTCTGATCTCCTTCCTGTTTGCCAATCTCGGTCTGGACCGCATCGTTTCCTATTCGGTCCCGGTTCTGATGTTCCTCTACCCGCTTGCCATTACGCTGATTCTGCTGGCGTTGTTCGGTCGGTTCTTTGAAAATGACCGTATCGTTTACCTTTGGGTCACGGGACTGGCGCTGATCGGCGCAATCTATGACCTGCTGCGATCCCTGCCGGAGAATTTGCGGTCTTTCCTGCACCTTGACAGCTTTCTCGGCGCGGTGGCGGATGTTGTTCCGTTCGCATCCGCAGGACTTGCGTGGCTTTGCCCTGCTTTGCTCGGGCTTGTGATCGGAATCAGTTGGCATCTGATAAAAAAGCGCGCCAACCGCGCAACGATGTAAAAGAGAGGACAACCGTATGTATAAACAGGGCTTTGACAACGACCTTTATATTTCCACACAGTCACAGCACATCCGCGAGCGCATCGGAAAATTCGGAGGAAAGCTGTACCTGGAGTTCGGCGGGAAGCTGTTTGACGATTTTCATGCCGCGCGCGTTCTGCCGGGATTTGCGCCCGACAGCAAAATCCGAATGCTGATCCAGCTGAAGGAACAGGCGGAAATCGTCATCGTCATCAACGCAAACGACATCGAAAAAAACAAGGTCCGCGGGGACCTTGGCATTACCTATGATCTGGATGTGCTCCGACTGATCGACGCATTCCGCAACTTCGGACTGTATGTCGGCAGTGTGGTTCTGACCCGTTGGCAGGAACAGCCCGCCGCGGAAAAATTCCGTCGCAGACTGCAGGCGCTCGGAGTCAAGGTCTACCGCCACTACACCATTCCGGGCTATCCTTCCGACCTTTCGCGGATTGTCAGCGATGAAGGCTTCGGAAAAAACGACTATATCGAAACCGACCGCTCACTCGTGGTGGTGACCGCGCCCGGCCCGGGAAGCGGCAAAATGGCAACCTGCCTCAGCCAGCTTTACCATGACCACAAGCGCGGAATTCAGGCGGGATACGCAAAATTCGAGACTTTTCCGATCTGGAATCTGCCGCTCAAGCACCCCGTCAATCTCGCTTACGAAGCGGCAACCGCAGACCTGAACGACCTGAACATGATCGACTATTTTCATCTTGAGGCCTACGGAACACCTGCGGTCAACTACAACCGCGATCTGGAAATTTTCCCGGTTCTGAACGCAATCATGACCCGCATCGGCGGGACCTCCCCCTACAGATCCCCCACCGACATGGGCGTCAATATGGCGGGAAACTGCATTTATGATGACGAAGCCGTGCGTGCGGCGGCAAATATGGAAATCATCCGCCGTTACTACAATGCGCTGTGCGAAAGTCGCAAAAACGGTGAAACCGACCCATCGCACGATGTGGAAAAGCTCAAGCTCATCATGCAGAATGCAGGGCTTGATGTAACCGATCGCGCCGTGGCGGTTGCAGCAAACCGCAAAGCGGAAACAACAGGCAAGCCTGCGGCGGCAATCGAGCTTCCGGACGGCAGAACCGTAACCGGAAAGACCTCCCGCCTGCTCGGCGCGGCATCTGCGGCATTGCTGAACGCGCTGAAGGCAATGGCGGACATTGATGATCGGATTGACCTGATTTCTCCCGAAATTCTCGGACCGATCACCGATCTCAAGGTTCATGTGCTCGGCAGTAAAAATCCGCGCCTGCACACAAACGAACTTCTGATTGCGCTGTCTGTCTGCGCCGAAAACGATCCGATTGCCGCCAAGGCGCGCGAACAACTGAAAAATCTGCGGCACTGTGAAATGCATTCGTCTGTCATTCTTGCACAGATCGATGTCCACACGCTGAAAAAACTGGGCATCAACCTGACCTGCGAGCCTGCCTACGAAAGCAAGCGTCTCTATCACGGTTGCTGATTTCAAAGGAGAAAAACGGTATGGGGACCCTGTTTGATTATATTGCGTGGCGCGGAGACCTGACCTTTGAAGCCGACCCGCTCAATGAGGTGGACAATCTGATCTTTTCGCTGATTTCCTATGTGGATTTTGACGGAATCGTGTCTCCGAAGCACTCCGCAGACCCGGTTTCCCTGCAGGCGGCTGCAAATTCGTTCTTCGCGCGCAATCCCGATATACGGAAGATTTCGATCGGTCTGATTATTCCCAAAGATATCATCCGACTCTTCCTTGCCCTGCGTGACTGCAGGCGTTTTCGGAATGTCCGTATGAAGGCTTATACGAACCTGATCGACCTGAAAAAGGAGATGCAGTTCTCTGCGATAACCTTCTGTCTGCCGACGGGCGAAACGGTGGTTGCCTATCGGGGAACCGATGACACCATCATCGGGTGGAAAGAAAATTTCAATCTCAGTTTCATGGATGTGATTCCGTCCCAAAAGGCTGCGGCGCTTTACCTGGACATGGCGGCAAAATATTCGGAAGGACCGATTTATGTCACGGGGCACAGCAAGGGCGGAAACCTATCGGTTTACGGCGCAACCTACTGCGGCGATGCGGCGAAATCGCGGATCGTGCGCGTCTGGAGCAACGACGGTCCCGGCTTCGCAAACGGGCTTCCCGAAAGTGAGGCTTACCTGAATATGAAGCCGCGCATTCGGACCCTGATTCCCCAGTCCTCTGTAGTTGGAATGCTTCTGGAGCACGACAAGAATTATAC
>CAKSUH010000198.1 GCA_934500855.1 uncultured Eubacteriales bacterium | reverse complement strand
ATCTCGCCCAGCGCGCGCGGGTCGGTGATAACCCCTGTCAGCGCCGCCGCAACCGCCGTTTCGGGCGAAACGAGGTAGACCTTTGCGTCTGCGGTTCCGCTTCTGCCTTCAAAGTTGCGGTTGAAAGTCCGCAGACTGACTCCGCCCGAGTTGGGAGAGAAGCCCATTCCGATGCAGGGACCGCAGGCGCACTCCAACAGCCGCGCGCCCGAGGCAAGGATATCCGAGAGCGCGCCCGAATCGGCAAGCATCGTCAGCACCTGCCGCGAGCCCGGGGAAACCGACACGCTGACATCCGGCGCAACGGTACGCCCGCGCAGGAGTGCCGCAACCTTCAAAAGGTCGGACAGCGACGAGTTGGTGCAGGACCCGATGCAAACCTGATCTACCTTTGTTCCCGCAATCTCCGAAATCGGGACCACCTTGTCGGGGCTGTGCGGGCAGGCAATCATCGGAACCAGTTCGGACAGATCGATTTCAATCGTTTTGTCATACACCGCGTCCGCGTCGGCAAAGACCGGCGCAAAATCCGCCTCGCGCCCCTCGGCACGGAGGAACGCACGGGTCACTTCGTCGGCGGGAAAGACCGAGGTCGTAGCCCCAAGCTCGGTCCCCATGTTCGTAATGGTTGCCCGCTCGGGGACCGACAGCGTTGCTACGCCCTCTCCGCCCCATTCGATGATGTACCCCACGCCGCCCTTGACCGTCAGCCGCCGCAACAGCTCCAGACTGACATCCTTTGCCGTGACAAACGGGCGCAGTTTTCCCGTGAGGTTAACCCGAATCATGCCCGGCATGGTGATATAGTACGCGCCGCCGCCCATTGCAACCGCAACATCCATTCCGCCCGCGCCGAAGGCGAGCATTCCGAGCCCGCCGCCCGTCGGCGTGTGGCTGTCCGAGCCGATGAGCGTTTTTCCCGGCACGCCGAAGCGCTCCAGATGCACCTGATGGCAGATGCCGTTGCCCGGGCGGGAGAAATAAATGCCGTGCTTTTTCGCAACCGATTGGATATAGCGATGGTCGTCCGCGTTCTCAAAGCCCGATTGCAGGGTGTTGTGGTCGATATACGCAACGCTCCGCTCGGTTCTGACCCGCTCCACTCCCATCGACTCGAATTCCAGATACGCCATTGTCCCCGTCGCGTCCTGCGTCAGGGTCTGGTCGATCCGCAAGCCGATCTCCGTCCCCCGCTTCATCTCCCCCGCAACCAGATGTGCGCGGATGATCTTTTCCGCAATCGTCAGTCCCATATTCTCCCCCTTACTCCGTATACCCGTCCAGAATGTGACGGGCGGCGTTTTCAATATGCGTCAGCATTGCGCGCTCGGCTCCGTCGGGGTCATGCGCGGCGATGGCTTCGTAAATGCTCCGATGCTCGGCGGCGGATTCTGCGGCGCGCCCGCTGTCCTCCACCGATACGCGGCGATATTTCTGTACCTTGCGGTGAAGCGGAAGCAGCACATCCGCAAGAACCGTACTGCCGCAGCCGCGGTAAATCAGCTGATGAAAACGGCTGTCCATCCCGCGCACATGCTCGGGATCTTTCCGCGGCACATAGAACTCCTGAAGCTCCAGCGCCTCGCGCAGTTCCTCCAAAGCAGCTTCGCTCATCCGCTCCGCCGCCGCGCGCGCCGCCAAGCCCTCCACGCGCAACCGAACCGCGAAAATATCCTCCAGATCCTTCCGCGATACGCCGATGATCAGAATTCCCTTCGTCCCCGTCTCAATCAGATGCTCCTGCTCCAGCCGTTGCAGAGCCTCGCGGATCGGCGTGCGACTGACCCCGAGGTCCCCTGCCAGCTTGGTTTCGGTCAGAACCGCCCCGATCGGGTATTTACCCGACAGAATCTCATTCTCCAAACGAAGAAACACCTGTTCCGCAAGAGACACACTGCGATGTTCCGATACCATGTCTTACCTCCTGTTTTACAGCCGACGGAAGCGAGCGCCCGACAGCTCCTCGATCTTTTCTTCCACTTCATGAATCGCCAGCGTGGTCTGCCTGCCGCCCTCGTACTCGCCGTCAATCCATTCCTTGAGCTTTGCCACCAGCGGGTCGTGCTTGTCAATGCGCTCCGATTCGGTCAGGCGGTAATTCTCGTTGATCCAGTAGGCAATCCCCGCCAGTCCGGAGGATTTTCCGAGCATGACCGACGCGGGACGGTTCAGCAATTTCCCCGTGTCGAAAATGTTGTAAATTTCCTCGTCTTTGAGCAGTCCGTCCGCGTGGATGCCCGCGCGGGTGACATTGAAGCTCTTGCCGACAAACGGCGTCATGGTCGGAATGCGGTAGCCGATGTTGTGCTCGAAGTACTCCGCTATTTCGGTAATCACGGTCGGGTCCATCCCATCAAACGACCCGCGCAGAGAGGCATATTCCATCACCATTGCCTCCAGCGGGATATTCCCCGTCCGCTCCCCGATTCCGAGCAGCGAGCAGTTGACCCCGGACGCACCGTAAAGCCATGCGGTGGTCGCGTTGGAGACCGCCTTATAAAAATCATTATGACCGTGCCACTCCAGCATCTCGCTCGGCACATCGGAATAGTGCTGTAAGCCATAAACGATTCCCGGAACACTGCGCGGAATGGCGACTTCCGGATACGGAACACCGTATCCCATCGTGTCACAGGCGCGGATGCGGACGGGAATCTTTGCGTCCGCCGACATCCGCATCAGCTCGTTGACAAACGGCACGACAAAGCCGTAGAAATCGGCGCGCGTGATGTCCTCCAGATGACAGCGCGGCATGACCCCCGCCTCAAACGCGTCCGCGACCGTGGCAAGATAGTGCTCCATGCACTCCCGGCGCGTCATCTTCATCTTTTTGAAGATGTGGTAATCCGAGCAGGACACCAAAATTCCCGTTTCGCGGATGCCGAGGTCGCGCACCAGACGAAAATCCTCGCGGCTGGCGCGGATCCATGTGGTGATCTCCGGGAACCGAAGCCCCAGTGCCTGACAGCGCTCCAACGCCTCGCGGTCCTTCTTGCTGTAAACGAAGAATTCGGTCTGGCGGATGATGCCGTAGGGACCGCCCAGTTTGGACATCAGGCGGAACAGGTCAACAATCTGTTCCACGGTATACGGCTCGACCGACTGCTGACCGTCGCGGAACGAAGTATCGGTAATCCAGATGTCCTCCGGCATTCCGATCGGAACCCGCCTGTGGTTAAAAGGGATTCTCGGAACGCAGCTGTACGGGTACACATCGCGATAAAGATTCGGTTCCGCCACATCCTGCAGGGAATACTTATACGCTTTTTGCTCCAGCAGATTGGTCTTATTGGATATTTCAAGCATCTGTATCACCGTCCTTTGTATTTGTGTATACAATTATACACGGATTCAGCTGATTTGTCAACCCATTTTTGAAAATTTACGGAGAGAAATTTCAGTTTGGTAAAAGGCTTGTCAAATCAGGAGGTATCGGCTTGCCTTTACTCCCGAAACGGGTCGTTCCGTTTTTTGCGTTCCAGCATGATGCCGACAACCGCCAAGCCTCGCTTATGGGCACGGTATGCGGTCCTGCGTGAAAATCCGAGAATCGCTGCCGCGTGCTCCACGCTTTCCCCTTTGATGTAGCGATGATACAGAACCAGCT
>CAKSUH010000197.1 GCA_934500855.1 uncultured Eubacteriales bacterium | reverse complement strand
ATGTCGCTCTTGACAAAGTTCAGGCTTGCTTTAATCGGCTTTCCGAGATACTTTGCCGCAATGGACGAAGTGGTTCCGCCGCAGACGATATGCTTGCCCTCCTTGGAAAAGAACAGCGACATCATGCGGTTGCAGTCATCGCGGTTGAACGGCGGACCGAACAGAATATTCATCGGCTCCCGCCGACGAATTCTCACCACGCAGGCGGTTGCATCGTCTCCGGGCTTGCGCTCATAAAGCTTGTTGACTTCATCAATCAGAATGGTGGACAGCGTTTTAGCGGTATACCCCGCAATGGCAACCGTCTCCATAAAGCCGATGATATCCTCCCGCTTCCAGCCGAAATTATAGGCAAGACCGATGCCTGCGTGCGGACAGCCGTCACTCATAGCGATAAAAATATCGTTTTCAAGCAACTTGACGACCGATTTATAGATTTTTTTCCCGCCGATGTTCATTTCGGTTTTGGAATAGTCGTAATTCTTTCCGTCGCGCAACAGGATGACAAGCGGATTGTCATACTGAATCAACTCGATCTCGCGGTTATCCACAAGATGCAGGATGGTAAAGGTCGAATACGCCACGCCGCGGACGCTGCAAATCGGGAGAGTCTGCGCAATGGTTTCCACGCAGTCCTCCAGCGTCAGTCCGTCCGCCATCATGGTGGAGATGATCTTGGAGGTCAGCGTGGAAAGGATGCTCGCCTTCACGCCGCTTCCGAGACCGTCCGCCAAGACAATGACCGTGGAATTTTCTCCCTGCTCCACCACATCCACATGGTCGCCGCAGAGCTGTTCCCCGATATGGTTAATGCTTCTGTAGCCGATGTCGGCGCAAAGGTCATTCATCGGAAATACTCTCCTTCAGCTTGGTCAGCGCGATTTTGGTTTCCGCCGCCGTTTCTCCGAGCAGGGATGCAATTTCCTGCACAATCCGCATCTGCTTGTCAACCACCTTGTCGGCAATTTCCACCGTGCGACGGCTGATGTCCTCTTTCTTTTCGCGCTCGGTTTCCTCGTCGGTCACATCGCGCATGATGCAGACCAACAACTGGTAGGTACTGTCATACACCACGGTCTGCTCCACATATTTCTTGTATTCGGCGAGGTAAACGCGCTGATCGCGGATGCTCCGTTTGGTTTCCAGAACCTTCAGAAAAACGGTCGGATCCAGAATCCGAACCACCTGATCGCCCAAAACATCAGACGCGGAGCGGATGTTCATAATCTTTCTTGCCGCCGCATTGATCTGCTGGACCTCTAGTGCGTCATTGACCACGATCAATCCGTTCGGCGTATTATTGACGATGCAATCGGAGAAGCTTTCGGCTTTCTCTTTGAGATACGGCAGGCACATGGAGATTTCCGCCTTCCCGTGATAGATTGCAATCGCCTTTTCCCGACAGGTATCATACCCGCAGGAACCGCAGTTCAATTCATCCTCCGGCTTGGTTTTTCCCATTTTGCGCAGGATTTCGGCAATTTCATCATCGCTCGGAGTACCGTAGCGGCGCTCAATCGGTTCGAAATGCTTGCGCAGGGAGTCGCGTTCGGGTTGCGCGACATTGAAATCGCGCGGTCCCGCATATTGCGCCACCGCCATGTAATCCGCAACGGGAGCACGGTGGTATTTCTCCATGACCGGTCCGCCGACACAGCTTCCGACGCACGCCGACATCTCGATGAAGCATTTGTGAATTTTGCCGTTTTCGATGTCACGCAGGGCGGCAATGCAGTTTTCCACGCCGTCAATCGCCATGTAAGTATATCCGGGAGCGTTTTGCGCCATTGTTTTGAGAATGCCTCCCGTTGTCGGGAAGAAACGCGCACGGCTTTCTTCGGTACGGTCCATATCCGACTCCAAACGGATGTGTGCCGCTTCAAACCACGCGGTCAGCTCCTCGTAGGTTAGGACCGCGTCCACAATTCCGCTGTAATATTCCGCTTCATCTTTTTTTGCAACGCACGGACCGATAAAGACCGTTTTTGCGTTCGGAATCCGTTGCTTGATGTCACGGCAGTGTGCCTGCATCGGAGAAAGAACATCCGCAAGCCAGATCAGCTCGCTCGGAAAATACTTTTGAATCAGCAGATTAACCGAATGACAGCAGGAAGAAATCACGATATCGCGGTCACCCTCGGCAAGAAGCTGTTCGTATTCGGTTTTAACGATGTTCGCGCCGATTGCCGTTTCTTCCGCATCCGCAAAGCCGAGTTTTTTCAGTGCCTTCCGCATTCCTTCAATGCCGATTCCGGGATAGTTTGCGATAAAGGACGGTGCCAGACTGACATAAACCGGATCTCCGGACTGAATCAAAACCTTGACTTTTTCGGTTTCATCCACAATCTGCTTGGCGTTCTGCGGACAGACCACAAAGCACTGCCCGCAAAGAATGCACTCGTTTCCGATGATATGCGCCTGATTTCCCGAGAAACGGATGGATTTGACCGGACAATGTCGGATACATTTGTAGCAGTTTTTGCAGTTGGATTTTTTCAGCGTCAGACAGTTTGCCACGCTTATACCTCCTTTGCTTTCTCCACGGCAGGCAGAATGGTGTCGTTCCAGAAATCGCGGAAACTTTCGGGCGTGATTCCCGTATAAACCTCATCGCCAACCGTTATTGTCACGCCAAGGCGATTGCATTTGCCCGAGCAGAAGCTGCCGGAAAGGACAATTTCATCCTCCAGCTTTTCGTCCGCAATGTGCTTTTGCATCAGTTCCACGATTTCGGGTGCTCCCTTGAGATGACAGGAACTTCCGACACAAACCTCAACAAAAATCATGCCCGAACCTTGCCCTTGACTTCTTTTTCAAAGAATTCTTTGACGGTATCGGGGCTGACCGAATGGAATTCCCCATCCACAGTCACGCAGACGCCCTCCTGACATTTTCCCATGCAGAAGGTTCCGCCCAGCTCGACCTTGTCCTCGAGTCCCTCTTCGGCAATCAGATTCTGCAATTCCCCTACAACCTGTCTGGATCCTTTGATGTGGCAGGAGGAGCCGATGCAAACTGTAACTTTCATGATAAAATCTCTCTTTCTGTTTTTTATTTTTAATTTATTGAGTTTTTATTGGGTTGTTCCGGTAAAAAGCAACGCTCATTCGCAATCAAAGACCCTGACCCATGAATGCAGAAATTCGCGTTCCTTTTCGTTGCCCTTGATGGTCTGCGCGGCGGCAACAATCGGCATCCATTTCTGCACATACTGCTTTGCGGTATCGCTCTTGATGCAGAACAGCTTCAGATAGCGCTCTGCACCGTCGATATCTCCGGCAAGCCAGAATCGCAGATAGGTTCCGGCAGCATCCGCCGAGGCATTGCCCTGCGTTGCGTGCGCCCAATCCAGAATATAGGGCGTTCCGTCCTCCGAAACGAGAATATTGGAGGGCTTGAAATCTCCGTGGCAAAGCTTGGTATGCTTGGGCATGGAGTTCAGATGCATATGAAGCGCATAGCGTGTGGTTGCGTCAAAATCGGTCAGATCGATTTTCCGATCCATCTTGTCGCGCAATTTCGGCAGGAGCGGACAGGATTTGGACAACACCTCAAGCTGAAGATCCGCAAACCGATTCAGGTAATCGTTTTTCTTCTCGGGGTGCTCTGCCA
>CAKSUH010000196.1 GCA_934500855.1 uncultured Eubacteriales bacterium | reverse complement strand
GGCCCAATGCCTATTACGGACAGAAATAAAAGGACTTTAAGCCCCCGGCCGGGGGCTTTTCCTTTTCGGTCGACCCTTTTCGCGGGTCAAACCACAAAGAGTACCGCTTTTTAACGGTTTCGACGGTTTGCGACGGCAGATTCTTCAGTTTTTCTCCGTTTTTTCGCACCGCATCAAGTGCGGTCGGTTTTCTGACGGCAGGTTCCAGCGCGTGTGCTTCGGCGCTCTCGTAAACGCCGACTGTATCGGCAGAGAAATCCTTCCCCTCTACCCGCATCGCGCGGCTCTCCCCTGCGTAGCGAAGCAAGCCGTCCTCGGTGATCGCTTCCCCGTCGGTCCGATAAGCGCGGATGCCATCCTCGTCCATTTCGGACAGGCGGTATGCCAGCGGCGCTTCCCCGCGGGTTTCCGCTTCCCTTGCCAGCTGGGCTTCCTCGTCTCTGCGGACCGTTCCGGCAAGTCCGCGCTCCGCAAAAGCGGAGATGACGGAATTCAGGCAGGAAGCCTGTCCGTCATTCCGTTCCGTCAGCATTGTTTCCGCCATTTCCGCACCTCCGTTCGTTTTGTTTTCAATGGTATTTACAGCTTTTCCGCAATCCTCAGCTTTGCGCTTCTGGAACGCGGATTTTCTTCCAGTTCCCGCTCTCCCGGCAGAATCGGTTTGCGGTTGACAAGCCGAACCGTCGGTTTCTTCCCGCAAACGCACACCGGCAGGGTCTTGGGACAGGTACAGCCCGTTGCAAGATCCGCGAAGGTCTGTTTGACAATCCGGTCCTCCAGAGAATGGAAGGTAATAACGGCAACTCTGCCGCCCGGTTTCAGCATTGCGACCGCTGAGCGGATCGCGGGTTCTATCACATCAAGCTCCGCGTTGACTTCAATGCGGATCGCCTGAAAGGTTCTCTTTGCCGGATGGTGCCCCCCATCCCGCGCACCGGAAGGAATTGCTTCTTTCACGATTCCAACCAGTTCCCCTGTGGTTTGAATCGGTTTTTCTTCCCGATGGCGCAGGATTGCGGAGGCGATTCTTCCGGAGAAGCGTTCTTCTCCGTAGTCGTAAAGAATCCGACGAAGCTGTTGTTCGCTGTAGGTATTGACCACATCGAATGCGGTCAGCGGGTTGCGCGCGTCCATCCGCATATCAAGCGGTGCGTCCGCCTGATAGGAAAAACCGCGTTCCGCAGTGTCAAGCTGATAGGAAGAAACGCCGAGGTCAAGAAGCAGACCGTCGATTTCTTCGATGCCGAGCATCCGACAGACATCCGCAACCTGCCTGAAATTGCTTCTCACAACCGAGACGCGTTCCCCGAACGGCGCGAGTTTTTCGCTCGCCGCGCGGATGGCGTCCTCGTCCTGATCGATGGCAATCAGCCGTCCTCCCTCGCCGAGGCGGGACGCGATTCCGAAGCTGTGATTTCCGCCGCCCGCCGTTCCGTCGACATAAATGCCGTTCGGGCGGATGTTCAGCGCTTCCATACATTCTTCAAAAAGCACGGGCTTGTGGGAAAACCGAATCTGTTCTTCCATATTATAATTCGGCTCCTTTCCGCCGTCAGAGTCCGAGTTCCTCCAGCTGGCGCAGAATTTCCGCCATATCGGTTTCGCTCTTCATCTTCTCGTAGTTCTCCTCGGACCAGATCTCCGCGTAGTCGCCGCAGCCGACGACCACCGCATTCTTTTCGATTCCCGCATAGTCAACCAGCTCCTGCGTCAGGAGGATTCTCCCCTGCGCGTCCGGACTTACCTGCGTGCTGGTGGAGTTGAGAATACGGAAAACCTGATCCTGCAATTTACGGTTCTGTTCCCGCAGAGGCGCGAGGTAGGCTTCCCATCCCGCGAGAGAAAACACCTTCAGGCATTTATCGCGCAGAGACTTTGCCACGCAGAAAGTCGAACCCAATTCGTCACGCAGTTTTGCCGGCGTAAAGATTCGGTTTTTCGGGTCAAGCGTATGTCTGTATTCACCGCCGAGCATATCGGGTCCTCCTTTCTCGGGTCGGTTGCAGGTTGGTCGGGATTTCTCCCATTTCGCACCATTCCGCACCATTTCACACCACTGTGCTTATATTATATTATATTTTTTCGGATTATGCAAGGGGTTTTCGGAAATTTCTTTGGATTTTTTTCAGATTTTTTCTCTTTTTTTCAATTTGCCGGACTGCCGCGACAAAATGTCGCAGGACTTGTCGTACCGTATGTCGCAGTACCGTTCCCGCGGCGCCGAAACGGCGGAAAGAAACTTCCTGTTTTTGTAAAAAAGCGCTTGACGGAAGCGCGGAAGTATGCTATACTAAATGTGAGTACCGTGAAATAGCCACAGAAAGAAGGACGCAAATGGAAGAAAACAAAATCCCCGCTCGGGCAGACGAATTGCGCGCCTCGCTTCTCTCGCTTCGGCAGACGCTGAAGGAGCAGGAAAAGGCGCGGACGGGTCATACGCCCGTCATTTGCAGCGACGAATCCATTGAGGAAATGCTTCGCCTGATACCGAAGAAACCCTCCGATTTTTACAGCATCCCGGGCGTAGGTCCCGCGTTTGTGGAAAAATACGCAGAGCGGTTTCTGGATGTCCTCATGCAGGGAGAGAAGCGTCAGGAGATCGGCGACGCAACCATGGCAACGCTCCGCGAGCTGTCCAAAAAGCTCATCAGCATCACGCGCAACAACCGGATGCTCTTTTTGCCGCGCCTGTCTCCGAAATATGCCGTTGATATTTTTGACCCCTCGGGGCGCTACAACCCGCTCGATATTCTCTTTCACGCGGCGACCCCGCTGACGATTGCGGATGTTACCGACCAGGACCTTCCGCGCACCGATCCCGCGCGCGAGCGCTACCGCAACCTCGTCGGACTCATCCGCGAGACCATCCGCGATCAGCGCGACAAGGGGCAGAACGATCTGTATGTCGGTTATCCTTTTGTTCAGGGATGTCTTGTCGGCGGCGACTTCGGCATCCGCGCGCCGCTCTGTCTCTTCCCCGTCACTCTGGACCGCTCCACGGCGAACATCACGGTCAGCGCCGACCCCACGCGCGACATCCTTTACAACTCCACGCTGATTCTGGCGCATGACAAGTTCAACAGCCTTGACACGGCGCTCCCCGACTGTGCGCTTGAGGATGCGGAGCCGGAAACCTTTATCGACACCCTGCTGAATTTTTATGCGGAAAATGACATCCGCATCGAAAAAGGGTCACCGGATAATCTGAAAAAATTTACGGAATATGTGGGAGACAGCTTCCCGCATTACACCAAGGGAACGCTGAAAATCGTGCCGAACATCGTCATCGGTCGCTTCCCCGCCTATTCCAATTCCATTCAGCGCGATTTTGACGAAATTCTCGACAAGGGCTTGGTCAACAGTCTTGTCACCGATCTGATTTCGGACTACGGCGGGACAGACTTCTATTCGGACGAGACTGCGGTGGAAGAACTGAACACGCCCGACAAGCCGCTGTCCGTCAGCGAATCCTCCCTGGTTTATATCAACCCGCTGAACAGCGCGCAGGAAGCGGTCCTCTATTCCGCCGAGCATCAGGACGAGTTGGTGGTTGAAGGCCCTCCCGGCACAGGAAAATCCCAGACCATCACCAGTCTGATTACCCAGTTTATCAACGAGGGACGCACGGTGCTGATG
>CAKSUH010000195.1 GCA_934500855.1 uncultured Eubacteriales bacterium | reverse complement strand
CCTTGAGACAGATTCCCAGCATCTCGGCAAAGCCGATTGTGATGTCGATTCCGCCCGTAAAATCGCCGTAAATCTGCGCCGAATAGAGCAGAATCAGGAGCGCCACATACGCGCCGTCATAGCCTGTCCCCGTAAGCGTTTTGACCGCAATCGCCGCCGTGTCCGCCACCACAACCTTTTTGAAGTAGCCCCAGACCATGCGGGTCAGTCCCCTGCAAAGGTTCTCCCGCGCGGGGTCGTGTCCCTCAATCAGTTGCGGCTCCAGATCGGAGAAACGGCTGATCGGTCCTTGGATCAGTTGGGGAAAGAAGGAGACGAACAGCGCGGTTTTGGCAAAATTCCGCTCCGCCGTCGCCTTTGCGCGGTAGACATCAATGAGATACCCCATCGACTGAAAGGTATAAAACGAGATTCCGAGCGGCAGAATCAGGTCGGGCGCGGTCAGCCCCGCAAGGTCCGACATCACAAAGCCCGTGTATTTCAGCACCGCCAGCGTCCCAAATCCGAGGATAAGACCAACGGTCAGAATCCACCGCCGCCGCCGTTTTTCCCGCGCGCGGTACGCTTTCCGCGCAGGCTTCTCAAGCGCCGCACCGTCGGCGGCGAGATACGCCGTCTCGCGGTCGGTCACCCGTTGCATCAGAACCGCCGTGGTATAGGTCACCGCCGTGGTCCAGAGGATAAAGGGGACGAATTCGGGACCCGCAAGGAAATAGAACGCATAGCTTGCCGCCAGCAGAATCCACCATCGCCGCGCGCGTGGCGTTGCGTAGTAAAGAAGCAGAGTCGCCGCCGCGAACAGCAGAAACCGGACCGATACGAATTGCATCCCCGTCCTCCGTGTCAGGCTTCGTCAAGCCGTGTAATCAGATCGTAAATTGCCTTTGCCGAGCGGAAATTTTCCGGCAGAATCTCTTCTGCGGGAATGTTCACATCGTAGGCGCTGTTGATTTCGGTAATCAGCGTAACGATGTCAAGCGAATCGAGCACGCCGTCGCCGATCAGATCGTCCGCCGTATTGAAATCCACATCGGGGTGCAGTACCCCGAGAATCCGCATGAGCTCTTCCATTATCTTCTCTTCTCCGCCACTTCAACCAGTGCGTCCGCGAGGAAGCTGTCCGCCGTCTTGGTCACCGTCTCGCCCGCGCGGTTCCGCACCGCAACGCTGTCGGTCTCCATTTCCTTTGCGCCGATGACCAGCATATACGGCACCTTTTCCATCTGCGTGGCTCTGATCTTGTAGCCGATGGTGTTGGAGGAATCGTCCACGGTCACGCGCAGACCCGCCGCCGCGTACTTCTCCGCCAGTTTCTTTGCATAGTCGATATGCTCGTCGCCGATGGGCAGGATGCGGACCTGCTCGGGCGCCAGCCACATCGGGAACGCGCCCGCATAAGTTTCAATCAGGTATGCAAGCGTGCGCTCGAAGCAGCCGAGCGAGGTGCGGTGAATGATATAGGGCAGTTTCTGCGTGCCGTCCTTGTCGGTGTAGTACATTCCGAACCGCTCCGCAAGCAGCATGTCGATCTGGATGGTAACGAGCGTGTCCTCCTTGCCGTAAACATTCTTATACTGCACATCGAGCTTCGGACCGTAGAACGCCGCCTCGTCGATTCCGATGGTATACTCCAAGCCGAGGTCGTCGAGGATCTTACCCATGGTCGCCTGCGCGACTTCCCACTGCTCCTTCGTGCCCTCGTACTTGTTGTGCGGGTTTGCGGGGTCCCACTGCGAAAAGCGGAAGGTGCACTTATCCAGCAGTCCGACCGTACCGAGGAAATACTTTGCCAATTCAAGGCATCCCTTGAATTCCTCCTCCAACTGCTCGGGGCGGAGGATATAGTGACCCTCGGAAATCGTGAACTGGCGCACACGGATCAGACCGTGCATCTCGCCGCTGTCCTCGTTGCGGAACAGCGTGGAGGTCTCGGTCAGCCGCATCGGCAGTTCGCGGTAGGAACGCTTCTTATTCAGGTAGACCTGATACTGGAACGGGCAGGTCATCGGGCGCAGGGCAAAGCACTCCTTCGTCTCGTCGTGCGGGTCGCCCATGACGAACATGCCGTCGAGGTAATGATCCCAGTGACCCGAAATTTTATACAGTTCGCGCTTTGCCATCAGCGGCGTTTTGGTCAGGATACAGCCGTGCGCCTGCTCGACATCCTCAACCCAACGCTGGAGCAGCTGAATCACTCTCGCGCCCTTCGGGAGCAGAACGGGAAGTCCCTGTCCGATGCAGTCGACCGTGGTAAAGAAGCCGAGGTCGCGCCCGAGTTTATTATGGTCGCGCTTGAGGGCTTCCGCCTGTTGGGTCAGGTACTCGTTCAGTTCGTCCTTAGACGGGAACGCCACGCCGTAGATTCTCCGGAGCATCTTATTCTTCTGGTCGCCCTTCCAGTATGCGCCCGTGCACTGCGTGAGCTTGAACGCCTTGACCAGCCCTGTGGAGAAGAGGTGCGGACCTGCGCAGAGGTCGACGAATTCGCCCTGTCTGTAAAAGCTGATGACCTCTCCCTCGGGCAGTTCGTTGATCAGCTGAACCTTATACGGCTCGTCCCGCTCGGTCATGAGTTTGACCGCCTCGTCGCGGGGCAGTTCGAACCGCTCGATTTTCAGGTTTTCCTTGACGATTTTCTTCATTTCGGCTTCGAGTTTGGCAAGGACTTCGGGGGTAAAGGTGACCTCCGAGTCGATGTCATAATAGAAGCCGTTATCCACTGCGGGTCCGATGGTGAGTTTTGCCTCGGGGTACAGGCGCTTGACCGCCTGCGCCAGAATATGCGCCGCGGTGTGACGGAAGAGGTGTTTGCCCGCTTCGTCCGCAAAAGTGAGGAGCCATACGCTCTCCCCCTCGTGGACCTCGGTTGTGAGCGCAACGGTTTTTCCCTCAATCTCCGCGCCGATGGTGCTTCTGTCAATCAGCCCCGCTTCCTTTGCCGCGTCGTAGACCGTTGCGGGCGCGGACACTTCAATTTCTTTTCCCTGCATTTTGATTTTCATTGTGTTTTCCTCCTTTTTAAGACCTCGGGGCGTTGCCCCGAACCCTACTTAGGAAACTTCTTGAAAGAAGTTTCCTAAGAACCTTCAAGAACTTTAAGCAAGGGGATTTTACTCCCTATGTTTTTGTGGTGCTGTTTTTTGTAGCCGTTTATGCGCTACGCATTCCGGCTGCTCCCGCACAAAATCCCGTCGAGCGGGATTTGGACGACTATCGTCTCTCTCCCGCTACCGGATAGAAAAAGTTCAGGTTAGTTGATGATGGGACGCCCTCATCCGTCGCCTGCGGCGCCACCTTCCCCCTCGAAGGGGAAGGCTTTCGGATGCCCTGCTGATTCCCAAAAGAGTGCTCCGAACATTTAGGATTTGGATATTAGCATTTTGGACTTCAGGCATTCAGATGTCACTATTCCAAAGCAGAAACGAAAGAATTCCGCACAACAGCCTTTTTCCTCAAAGGGGAAGGCTTTCGGAAGCTCTGCTGATTCCAAAAAGAGCGCTCCGAACATTTAGAATTTGGATATTTACAGTTTGGGCTTTAGGCATTCAGATGTCACTATTTCAAAGCAGAAACGAAAGAATTCCGCACAACAGCCTTTTTCCTCAAAGGGGAAGGCTTTCGGAAGCTCTGCTGATTCC
>CAKSUH010000194.1 GCA_934500855.1 uncultured Eubacteriales bacterium | reverse complement strand
GGGATGCGGACTTTGGTCAGCTCGGAGAGCTGATCCGGTGCATCGGTGCTCTCCGGCATATTTTCACCCGTCAATGCACTGTAAACGCTTGCCGCAAACTTGAACGGGCTTGCCGTGGAATCCACCACCATCGGAATGCCGTCGTTGAATTCGCCCATATAGGATTTTGCCGCATGAATCGCAACCGCGGTATGCGGGTCCGCAAGGTAGTCGCCGTCCCGCCATGTCTGACGGATGGTTGAAACGGTATCCTCTTCGCTTGTGTAATAGCCGATAAAATGCTTGCGGATTTCGCGGAAGGTATCCGCGTCCACGGTGTATTTTCCGGTTTCCTTCAGTTCGCGCATCCAGCCTTCCGTTTTTTCGCTTCCCGCAATGAAGTACAAAAGGCGCTCCAGATTGCTGGAAATCAGGATGTCCATCGAGGGCGATATGGTCATGTGGAAGTCGCGGTTGCGGTCGTAGGTTCCCGTCCGCAGGAAGTCGGTCAGAACATTGTTGGAGTTCGACGCGCAGATCAGATGCGCAATGGGCAGCCCCATCAGTTTGGCGAGATATGCCGCGAAGATGTTGCCGAAGTTTCCGGTCGGAACGCAGACATTGAAGCGGGAGCCGGGCTTGCATTTGCCCGCATTGATGAGGTCGCAGTATGCCGAAACATAGTAAACGATCTGCGGGACCAGCCTGCCCCAGTTGATGGAGTTTGCGCTGGAGAACAGGATTCCGCGCACACGGGCACGGGTGACCATTTCGGGGCTGTTGAGGATCTCTTTGACTCCGTTCTGTGCGTCGTCGAAGTTTCCGCGAATTCCGCAGACCTCCACATTGGCACCCTGTTGCGTTGCCATCTGCAGCTTTTGCACACGGCTGACCCCCTCGGACGGATAAAAGACGAGAATCCGCACGCGGTCAATGTCGCGGTAGCCCTCAAGCGCCGCCTTTCCCGTGTCTCCGGAAGTGGCAACCAGAATCATCGCGTCCTTTTTTTCGCCTGTCTTGACCAAAGCGCGGGAAAGGAGCCTCGGCATAAGCTGGAGCGCCATGTCTTTGAATGCGGCGGTCGGTCCGTGCCACAGTTCCAGAACCTCCATGGGGTATTCGGTATGCAGACCGATCAGCGGCGCGGCGCCGCCGACGAAATGCTCCCGACTGTAGGCGGCGCGGCAGTCCTCCAGCAGTTCCTCCTGCGTGTAATCGGTCAGGAAGCGCGAGAGAATATCAACGGCACGCTCGGGATAGCTTTTTTGGCACAGGGCTTCAATCTCGGGCAGCGTGAGGGTCGGGATGGATTCGGGAACATACAGACCTCCGTCCGGGGCAAGTCCTTCCTTGATCACCTCTGCGGAGGTCAGGGTCGCTTCCGCAGTGCTTCTGGTACTTTTGGAAAGCATTTTTATGTCTCCTTTGCGTGAATATCAGATCGGTTTCAGCACCGCGTGCAGAACGCGGTAGGCATTGTCGAAAAAGATGCTCCTGACAAGAGCTTCGGGATAGTTGTGTTGCAGAAAGCATTCCGCAAGCGCAGGAAGCGCGGAAAGATCATGCAGATCCTGCGGCAGATTTGCGCCGTCCATATCACAGCCGAGCGCAAGCGCCTGTCCCGCGCCGAGTGAAAGCATATGCTCTGCATGGCGCAGGACATCGGTTACGGTTGCGGGATGGTCGGAGGCGAGGAATGCGGTGCAGAGATTCAGCCCGATCAATCCGCCGCAGTCCGCAACGGCTCGGATCTGTCCGTCACGCAGATTGCGCGAAACGGGGGTGACCGCATAAGCATTGGAATGGGAAGCGATGACGGGTCGGTTGAATTCGGCGGCAAGATCGAAAATCTCCTCAGCCGATGCGACCGACGCGTGCGAGATGTCGGGAATCATGCCGCGTTCCAGAGCGCGCCGAACCGCCAGCTCTCCGAAGTCGGAAAGTCCTTTCTCGGTGTCGTGCGCGCCGCCGATGCAGGTTACCCCGCGCCAGAGCGGCGTGAAGATGCGAACACCCATTTCAAACAGCTCGTCAATGCGCTCGGGGTGCAGATCGAGCACCCGCGCGTCCTCAAGCCCGAGCAAAAGGGAGGTTCCGTCCGCGCGTTCGGAACAAACCGTACCCAAGCCAACGGCTCCGTCTGCCACTGCGGGGTCTTTTTTCAGATTCCGCACCATGCGGCGGACCTGTTGCCAGCCATCCGCATCGGAGAGACGGTCGTTTGCCCAAAGCGCCATGACCTGTACATATTGGCGGAAGGGCGCGGCTTTTGAAAGCGAAACGGCAAGGCTGTTCTCGCCGAGCGGCTGACCCGTGGCAAGCATCTTTTCCGCCGTGTCGCAATGCAGGTCGAACAAAGAAAGTGTTTCCATTATGTGTTTCCTCAATAAGCCCCCGTAAGGTGCCGGATTTTTCGGACACACGGCTTTTTCCCGTTTTCGGAGGGCGCCAGAAAGATTTCCATGACATCCATTCTCGGCTTGCGCCATGAAGGATGCAGGGCAAGGTATTTCTGCGCCGCCTGCCGTGTAAAGCGCCGCTTGTCGGCATTGACTGCGTGGCGCGGCGGAGGAACGGCGTCGATGGTTTCTTCCGTGTAGGTTCTTGTTTTGACCTCTACAAACGCGATCACGCCGAATCGGACCGCGATCAGGTCGATTTCATGGTGGTCAATCTGCCAGTTGCGCTCGATTACGCGGTAGCCGTGCCGCCGCAGACAGCGCGCCGCAACCGACTCGCCGTAATCTCCGACGGTTTGTTCAGCGGTTCTCATCGTCAAGAAACCGAATGAATTTGGTTCTGTGAATCGGGGAGGGACCGTACTGCCGCAGAGCGTCCATATGCGCCTTTGTGCCGTAGCCCTTGTGCTTGGCAATGCCGTATTGCGGGTAAAGGCGATCCAGTTCCAGACATTCGCGATCCCGCGTGACCTTGGCAAGAACCGACGCGGCGGCAATGGATGCGGAGATTGCGTCCCCGTGGATGACGGCGCGGGCGGGAATCGGAAAATCCCGCGCGATGTTGCCGTCGATCAGCGCATAGTCGGCGGGGACCTGCAAACCCGCAATCGCGCGGCGCATGGCAAGCAGATCGGCTTCGAGAATGTTCAGCTCGTTGATCTCCTCCACGCTCGCTTCGGCGATGCAGTAAGCCACCGCCACCCGTTTGATTTCGTCAAACAGTGCGTCGCGCCGCTTGGCGGTCAGCTTTTTGGAGTCGTTCAGCCCCTCCGGGATCACGCCTTCGGGCAGGATGCAGGCAGCCGCCACAACGGGACCGCAAAGGGGACCCCGTCCCGCTTCGTCCACGCCGCAGATTGCCCCAAAACCCGCCGCGCGCAATTCGTTTTCAATGGTTTGTTCCGGCTGAGCCATATCCGTTCTCCTTTGTCGGTTTTTCCACGCGGTCGAGCGTGATTCTGCCGATTTTCGCGCCGCGGAATTCGTCAAGCAGCAGGGTTGCCACCCGCTCGGTGTTTACTTCGCCGCCCGCAATCAGGCATCCGCGCTTGCGCCCGACCGCCAGAAACAGGTCGTAGTCGCTCATATCCTCGGGAATTTCCGTCAGCTTGTAACGCTCGCAGAACAGCGCGGGATAAAGCACCCGCATTCTGCGGCAGAGCAGGACTCCGAGCGCCTCGGTGTCGAGGATGTCATCCTTGATCGCACCCGTCAGCGCCAG
>CAKSUH010000193.1 GCA_934500855.1 uncultured Eubacteriales bacterium | reverse complement strand
AGTCCACTTCAATGTTCGGCGCACCGACCGAAGTGCCCGTAGCTTTGGAATAGTACGCCGCGATTTCCGCCGCGTCCGTGAAATCCTGAACATCGGGCTCCCGACCCTCGCAGAATAATACCGCGTGCGAACCTGCAGTGCCCTTTGCGTGGAACCAGTAGTCGGTCTTGCCCGCCAGCGTGTGCGTTACATACTCGTTCTGCGTGTTGTTCTTGCCGCAGGCAACGCGGAAGCCATTCGTCGTCCGAAACCACAGGACCTCCGGATGCGCCTTTTTCCGCGACAGCGTAACCTTGTATTGCTTCATCCGCGAAGCGTACCCCGAACGGTATAGCTCCTCCCGAATCTCGGTCAGATCTGCCGCTGTCTCCGCGTGCGTCAGCGCGTCGAAAACGCTGTCCAGATAGACCAGTTCCGCCTCGCCGAGCGAGATCTGCCGCGTCAGCTCCACCCGCGCGTTCTTCGACTTGTTGTACCGCCTGTAAAGCCGCTGCGCGTTCAAGGCAGGCGTCAGGCGCGGGTCGAGCGAGACCGTCACCGTACCGTAATGCCCGTCCTCGTGCCAGTCCTCGTAATCGGTCAGCGCAACCGACTCCGCCCCGCGCGGGATCGCGTGCAGGTTCGCCGTGATGAGATCCGCCTGCTTCTTCCACTCCGCGCCGCGCTCGCACTCGGCAAGCTCCGCGCGTTGCAGGTCCAGCTTCTTGCGGATGCGCGCGTCGGCGTTCGTCAGAATGTGCAGAATGTCCTGCGCCCGCTGACGGATGTGACGGTCGCGGTCGCGCGCGGCGAAAAACGCGTCCAGAAGCGCACCCGGGCGGTCGAACTCCGTAATTTCCATGCCTGCGCCGTACTGCTCGAGCCGCAGGTAGGCGTATTCGGTCGGCACGCCGTTTTCGCTGACCATGCAGGGGGAGAACCGCCCCGCGCGGATGTCCGCCATCACGGCGAGAAAACGCTCGCAGAGCGGCTCGGCGCAGTTCCCGATCGGTGCGTCGACCGCGCCGCCCGCACGGTAGGCAAGCTCGCGCGCAACGGCGGGCGCAATGCCGCAGTAGGTTGCGGTCAGAAAACGGTCGGCGGGGCGGGATGGATCGGAGGCGGCAACCGCCGCCCGGAAGCCGTCGGCGGTTTCTTCAAGCGGATTGCGCTTATTCTGGCTCGGCGGCAGTTCGTAGACCATCCCCGGGAGCAGCTGACGGCGGGCGGAAGTCGAAAAATCGATGGGGTAGAGAACCGACAGGATTTTCCCGTCTCCGTTCGTGAAAATCAGGTTGCTGTACTTGCCCATGATCTCGGCGATCAGTCGGCGGGTGCAGGCGAAGCCCATTTCGTCCCGCCCCTCGAAGGTGAGGATTGCAACGCGCTCAAAGCCCGCCTGACGGATGTCGGTCAGCTTTGCGCCCTGCAGGTGCTTGCGCAGGAGCATACAGAGCATCGGCGGGACGGCGGGGTTTTCCTTTTGCGCGTCGGTAAAGCAGATGCGCGGCGCGGCGGACCCTGCGTTGATGAGCAGGCGTTTCCCGCCCTCGCGGCTCCGCATCTGGAGCACGATTTCGTCCTTTTCCGGCTGAAAGACCTTTTCCACGCGCGCGTCGAGGGAAAGGGTTGCGATTTCATGGATACAGCAGGCGAGCATTCCTGCGTCAAAAGCCATTTCGGATACCACCTTTCGGGTTTTGCTGAGAATATTATAGCATACTGTTGCAATTTTGGCAAGAGGGTGTTATAATATAAGCAGATGAATTTGTGATTTTGATTCGGACGGAGGACTGACGGATGGAACGGGTTGTGATCGGAATTGATGTTGGCGGAACGACGACAAAAATCGTGGGCTTTCGCAAAAAAGAGGACGGAAGGCAGGAGCTGATTGCGCCGCAGTTTGTGCGCGCGACCGATCCGTTGACTTCGGTCTACGGTGCGTTCGGACGGTTTACCATGCAGAACGGGCTGGACCTTTCGGACATTGACCGTATTCTGATGACGGGGGCGGGGTCCTCGTTCATCACCAAGCCGATTTACAATCTGAACTGTCAGCCTGTGCCCGAATTTTCGAGCATCGGCAGCGGGGGGCTGTACCTTTCCGGCTTGGACGAGGCAATCGTGGTAAGCATGGGGACGGGTACGGCTTTGATCCACGCCAAGCGTGTAAACGGGCAGGACACGGTGGAATACCTCGGCGGGACGGGTGTCGGCGGTGGAACGCTGGTCGGGCTGAGCCGCAGGCTGATCGGTGTGGACACGGTTGAACACATCGAACAGCTTGCCGAGGGCGGAAATCTGGACAATGTGGATCTGCGCATCAAGGACATTTCGCAGAACCATCTTTACCACGGCATCAACGAAAATCTGACGGCGGCGAACTTCGGGAAGGTTTCGGACCTTGCAACGCAGGAAGATCTTGCGCTCGGCGTGGCAAATCTGGTGGCGGAGACGATTGCAATGCTTTCCGTTTTTGCGGCGCGTTCCTACGGGTTACGGGACATTGTTCTGACCGGTAATCTGACCACGATTACCCCCATTCGCAGGGTTTTTGAGTCGATGACCGCGTCCGGGAGTTTCGGCGTTCGGTTCCTGATTCCCGAAAACTCTCAATTCGGCACGGTCATCGGCGCGGCGCTGAATTTTTGATAGGGAAAGACCTTGGAGGGGGAGAAAGACCTTGGAGGGAGAGAGCCCCCTCTTGAAAGACGGGGCTCTCTCCCTCCAAGCCTCCCTCTCTCACCGAGAACTTCCCCCAAGACCCCGCCGCTTAGGAAGCGAAGATTTGTTTCGCTTTCGGAGTGTGGCGGGGTCTTGGGGGAAGTTTTTTGTTTTCGGGCGGGAGGTGATTTTTGCAAAGTGCGGCTTCGCGCGGGGTAGTTTGTTGGTATCGTCACGAGGTCAGGGCAACAGTCGCCGCAGGTGTTTCCTCGGAGGTGACACGGAGAGTAGCCGAACGGCAGGATATAACCTGAAGTTGTTAAAGTTACTTTGGTTATTCATATACATCATGCTTTTACGCACTGCCGAGATCCCGCCTGCGGGCGCCCCTTCGGGGTTCGACTTCGCGGCAATGTTTGTTTTTATCATCTGTTTTTTTGTGATTCTGCCGCTCCGCTCAGGATGACATAGAGAGTTTGTTGTTTAGTGGGATATGTAACTTTAGTATGCAAAGTAACTGTACATGGGTAGCTAAAGCATTATAAAGTAGCTTTAACTGCGGTTAAATTTTATCTTCCCATTCGGCTGTTATCTGTGTCATCCTGAGCGGAGCGGCACAAGGGGCGAACGGGCGAGCAACATAGCCCTACCCGCCGCGGAGTCGAACCCCGCAGGGGCGCCCGCAGGCGGGATCTCGGCACCCACGCAAGGGGAGAGCATTCATCCGCCAAATGTATAAACCACATAACAAACAACCCACTGCGTCATCTCCGAGTAAACGCCCGCAGGCGGGATCTCGGCACCTTGTAAAAATCTATGGTAGCAGTCAGCAAGTATCATTAAGCTGAAGCGGAACGACACATGGGTCGTTCCCTACAGCACCATTTTTGTGAGAGGTTGCATTTTCGGTTTACGCTCATTTCAAGATCGAAATTCACAGGGACAGCCCCACACATTCCACCAACCAAACGGGCGCGAAGCTACAAAACCGAACGCCAACCACTCACTAAACCCGCGCGAAGCCGCACTCTGCAACAAATCCGCACCTCCCAAAACAACAAAAACTTCCCCTCCGGACCCCGCCACCACAAAAAGCGAA
>CAKSUH010000192.1 GCA_934500855.1 uncultured Eubacteriales bacterium | reverse complement strand
GAACTGAACCGCATCACGGGACAGGTCAACCTGCCGAATATCCCGGGACTGATGTGAGGTCATGGCGGAATACATTGAATCCTTACAGAATCTGGCGGAGCAGTTCGGCAGACTGAACGGGGTCGGCAGAAAGAGCGCCATGCGCATGGCGTTTTCGGTTCTGGATTGGACCGATGCCGATGCGGAAGCCTTTGCCGCCGCGATTCTCGATGCCAAACGAAAGATTCACCTTTGCCCGATCTGTCAGAATCTGACCGACCGCGAGGTCTGCCCGATCTGTGCGGACGGAAACCGCGACCGTTCGGTTATCTGCGTGGTGACCGATGTACGCGCGGTGCTTGCAATGGAGCGCGTGCGAGAATATCGCGGTGTGTACCATGTCCTGCACGGCTTGATCTCTCCGATGAACGGTATCACGCCCGACAAGCTGAAGATCAAGGAGCTGTTGGAGCGTGTCGGTAAGGGGGATGTGGAGGAAGTCATTGTGGCAACCGACCCGAATGTGGAGGGGGAGGCGACCGCGATGTATCTTTCGCGCCTGCTGAAACCGCTCGGTGTGCGCGTGACAAGGCTTGCCTACGGTGTTCCCGTCGGCGGCGATTTGGAATATGCCGATGAAGTCACTCTTTTCCGCGCCCTGCAGGGACGGCGGGATGTTGAGTGATACTGAATTCGCGAGGGAGCGGCTTTCAAAGGAAAGCCGCTCCCTTTTTCGGTATCCGAAAACCACCCGCTAAGCGGGTGGTTCCAAAGAGATTTTTGCCGTTGAACAAAAAACAAATGTTAAATATGCCACCGGCTTAGCCGGTGGTTATGACGATGTTTCTGAGCAGTTTAACAAAGGATAAGAAAAATCATATAGATTGGAAACGGGGGAATGCCGCAAAGCAATCCGGAGGGAGTCGGAGGGTCGCCTCTGCGGTGTGAAGATTGCAGTTCCCGCAAATGCCGTGCTTCCGATTCCGGGTTTTCCGTTCGGTTACTCCTTGTGTTCCGGTTGGGATTCAAAACGGTCTTTCCGGGACGCGGCGGGAATTTCCGTCGGATACTTTCCGTCAAAGCAGGCGGTGCAGTATCCCGTGCCCTTCACACCCTTTGCAATCTGTTTTACACTTTCCACGCTGAGAAAACCGAGAGAGTCCACGCCGATCCGATCCGCAATTTCATCGGGCGAATACTTGCAGGCGATCAGATTTTCGCGGGAGTCGATGTCTGTGCCGTAGTAGCACGGATTGAGAAACGGGGGAGCGGAAACGCGCATATGAATCTCCTTCGCGCCCGCGTCCCGCAAAAGCCGCACAATGCGCGCGCTGGTCGTGCCGCGCACGATGGAGTCGTCGATCATCACAACCCGCTTTCCGCGCACAACCTCCGAAATCGGGTTCAGCTTGATGCGCACCCGATCCTCGCGGCTTTCCTGCCCGGGGGAGATGAAAGTCCGCCCGATATATTTGTTTTTGATGAATCCGAGCTCATACGGGATTCCCGATTGCTTGGAGTATCCGATTGCCGCGTCGATTCCGCTGTCGGGAACTCCGATAACCACATCCGCCTGCACGGGGTACTCCAGTGCGAGGAAGGTTCCCGCGCGCATCCGCGCCGCGTGAACGCTGCAACCGTCGATTACCGAATCGGGGCGGGCAAAGTAAATGTATTCGAACACGCACATGGAGCAGGGGACGCGGTTGCAATGGGTCTTGATACTGCGGACTCCGCCGTCCTCGAAAACCACAATCTCGCCGGGCATGACATCGCGCACGAATTCTGCGCCCACGGAATCCAGCGCGCAGCTTTCGGAAGCGACGATGTATCTGCCGTCCGATGTTTTTCCGTAGCACAGCGGGCGGAAGCCGTTTTCGTCCCGCACGGCGATCAGCTTGCTGTCGGACATGATGACAAGCGAATAGGCACCCCGCAACCGGCGCATGGCGCGTTCCACCGCTTCCTCCGGCGTATCGGTGCTCAGCCATTCCTTGGTGATGATATAGGAAATGACTTCCGTATCGCTTGTGGTGTGGAAGATGGAACCGTTCAATTCCAACTCATGCCGCAACTCCCCGGAATTGATCAGATTGCCGTTGTGTGCCAGTGCGATACGCCCCTTGAAGTGATTGACCACGATCGGCTGCGCGTTGTTGCGGTCATTGGAGCCTGTGGTGCCGTATCGGACATGCCCGACGGCGATTCTGCCTTTCCCGAGGCGGCTCATCACGGCAGGGGTAAACACATCGTTGACAAGCCCCGTGTCTTTATAGCCGTTGAAAACGCCGTCACGGTTCACCACGATTCCGCAGGATTCCTGCCCACGGTGTTGGAGTGCAAAAAGACCGTAGTAAGCGGTGTGTGCAACTTCGGTCGTTTCGGGCGAAAAGACGCCGAAAACGCCGCACTCTTCTCTCAGATTACTCATACTTCCTCCGCAGTGAGAAAACAGGACTGATCAGCCGAACACACGCTTCATCATTTCGCGATAAGCGTCCTCCACACCACCCATATCGCGGCGGAAACGGTCTTTATCGAGCTTTTCTCCCGTGGTCGCGTCCCAGAAGCGGCAGGTGTCGGGGGAGATTTCATCTGCCAGAACGATCTTTCCGTCGGGAAGTCTGCCGAACTCCAACTTGAAGTCCACCAGACGGACATTCAGTTTCAGGAAATATGCTTTCAGAATCTCGTTGACCCGGAACGCCATGGATTTGATGGTTTCAATCTCTTCCTTGGTCGCTAGTCCCAGAGCCAGAGCGTGGTAGGAGTTGAGAAGCGGGTCATGCAGTGCGTCGTTTTTGTAGGAGAACTCGATTGTCGGCTCGGAGAAAACGATTCCTTCTTCCACACCGTAGCGCTTTGCAAACGAACCGGCGGAAATGTTGCGGACGATGACCTCAAGAGGGACGATGGACACCTTTCTGACCAGCGCCTCCCGATCGTTCAGTTCTTTTACAAAGTGCGTCGGAACCCCTTCCTTTTCCAGAAGCGAGAAGAGGAAGTCGGACATGCGGTTGTTGACCGCGCCTTTGCCGAGAATGGTTCCTTTCTTCAGTCCGTCCAGCGCTGTGGCATCATCCTTGTAAGAGACGATGACCAGCGCAGGATCATCCGTTGCAAACACCTTTTTAGCCTTTCCTTCGTAGAGCTGTTCTTTCTTTTCCATTGTTGGATCCTCCGATTTATTTTTGAATTCCGCCGAAACGGCGATGTCTTTGCCAAGCACTTTTTCCGCCTTCGCGCACAGCGAAGCGGCGTTGACGCCGCCTCCTGTCGGAAAATGAAAAACAAAAAAAGGCGCAGTTAAGGCTTGAGGTAGCTTAACTGTGCCAGGACGGTCGGCGAAGGGACCAAGCCCCCGCCGATTATTCTTTGCTCCCGTGCAATATTCCCTGCAGTTCCGTCAGTCACAAAGAACCTCTTACATAAAAAGAATAGCACATCCGACGGAAAAAATCAAGAGGGAAACGCTGAGAAATCGACCGGATTTTTCGTTCCGATTTTGTCGTCTTTGCATAGAATCACCTTTTCAAGGGGGAGATCTGCTTTTGTCCCCCGGGAAAAGAAAGAATCGATGGCGGAGAGAAAGGGATTCGAACCCTTGTGAGATTGCTCTCAAACGGTTTTCAAGACTCTTTTTCACTTCGGACTTTTACGGAATTTCCACGACGATTTCGGACGGGAAATGACGCTGAAAACCCAAGCAAAATAAGGACTTTTCGCACTTTCGAAGGTTCGAACCGTATTTTTCTTTATTTTACAAGAAGTTTCGAA
>CAKSUH010000191.1 GCA_934500855.1 uncultured Eubacteriales bacterium | reverse complement strand
CCGCCACACTCCGAAAGCGAATCAAATTTTCGCTTCATACCCGGCGGGGTCTTGGGGAAGTTCGGGGAGGATGAGGGAGGCTTGGAGGGAGAAGGGACACCCTCCGAAAGGGGGTCCCTTCTCCCTCCAAGGTCTTTCCCCCTACCCTCGTACCACTTCAAACGCCATCGCGCGGGAGGCGGAAGCGGTGGGGGAAAGAATGCCGAGCGCGACAAGAACGCGGGCGGCGGAGTATGCGTCAAGTCCCCGTAAACCGGTTACACGGGAAAGGACTGGGACCGTCAAAGGGGATGGGAGTGACGAGGGCAGAAGCGCGGAAAAGTCGGAGACGGACGAAAAGACCGTGTCCGACAAAAGCCCCGTCGGAATCCGTTCCAAGCGCGTTGCGCCGTGCTTGCGGTCCCGCGAGCGCCCGTTCAGGAGCTTGAAATCCCGAACCTCCAGAAGCAGAAGCCGAAAGGAAAGCCGCCCCGCGTCAAAATATGGGAGCAGAGGAATCAGCGGGTACAGCGCGGGCAGGAGCAGAAGCGGGTCCCCCTTTCCCGCCACGCGGCGCGGGTTGCCAAGCTCGCCCGTTGCGGGATCCATCCAGACCAGTCGCCGTATCGCGGGGAGCGGATGCACCACCGTCACGGTCAGCGCAGGATCCGCAAAATAGCGCTCCAGCTTCTTTTTCATCGGCGCAAAGGAGCCGGTCTGGACCTCGTAAATCGCGTTCCCCACGCGCACATCCGAAACGAACCGTGTTCCCGCCAGCTTCACCTCGTGGTCGGACACATCCTCGGTCAGGTAGCGCTTGATAATCTGATGCTGCCATTTTTCGCCGAGCAGCCCGATACCGTCGCGCAGGTCCTCGCGGCGCTCCCGCATCGCGTCAAGGCTGATCCGCTCAAACCGCGCCTGCTTTGCGGGCAGGTCGAGCAGATCGGGCAGAAGGACCGCCGCGTCGGATTTGTTATCGGTAGTAGACATAGTAGACAATGATCGTCCGTTCCGCGCCGCCGCTCTCCTTGTCGGGTGCGGTCAGGACCACGCCGTCGCGCGAGAGAAGCTCCCATGCGCGCAGGTCGTCCACATTGCAACGGAACAGCACCTCCGAAGAGGCGAACACGATGAACTCCCCATTGCGGATGTCCACGCTTCCGCCGCGCCCGATGACCTCGTCCACGCCGTTCCGCTTTTCGGTTACATAGCGGATGGAATGCCCCGCAATCGCGGTTGCCATTTCCCGCCGATAGCGCAGACTGTCGGGGTTCTTTTTACCCCCAAACATTCGGGCAAAGAATTTTTTGCACATCGCCGCGACCTCCCGTCAGAAAATTCCGCGCGTCCAGATACGCCATTTTCGCCGCCTCCATGCGCGCCTGTGACGGATGCTGCTCCCGGATGCCGCGCAACATGATGTTCTTCGGCGTTTCCTCGGGGTCGATCAGCTCGGGCGCAGAGACGCGGTAGCCGTGCGCTTCGAGGTACTTCAGCCGCAGGGCGTCGGTCGCCGCGTCGCACAGCTTCTGGCAGAGCATGGAGTGCTCCGTGATGAAGGAGAGTGCCGCGCAGTCGATATGATGGTTCAGCTCGTGGTGACAGCAGGGGGTGGAAAGAATGACCTTTGCCCGCCACGCCACCGCGCGCTCCAGTACGAAATCGGTTGCGATGTCGCAGGCGTGGAGCGAAATGACCAGATCGACCGCGCCGCCCGCGCTGTAGCGGCTGACATCGCCGCAAAGAAATTCCAGTCCGGTCCAGCCGAGCTGTTTTGCAACGCCGGAACAGTAGGCGATCACATCCGGTTTGAGGTCCACGCCCGTCATGCGGACTTCGCGCCCGAGGATGTTTGCAAAGTAATGGTAGGTTGCAAAGGAAAGGTAGCTTTTTCCGCAGCAGAGGTCGCAGATGCGCAGAGGACCTTCTGCGGGAAGGTCGCCGAGGCAATCGCGGACCAGTTCGAGAAAGCGGTTGATCTGGCGGAATTTCGCCTGTCGCTTGTCGCGCACTCTGCCGTGCTCGTCGCAGATATCGAGCAGGCGCAAAAACGGCTCGTCCCCCTGCAGGATGTACTGTTTGTTTTTATCGTTTTCGGGGACCGCTTCACGGTCTTTCTGCACCGCGTCAAGCTGTTTTCGCAGTTTTTCGCCGCCGAGGACCGTAACCGTTCCGCGCTTGTTTTTTCGCAATTCGCTCTCGCCGACCGCCGTGAGCAGGTTGACCTGTCCGTAGCGATCCAGCAGGGAAACCAGTCGGTCCGTCTCTTCAAGCGGCAGGTTTTCGTGCAGTGCTTTGTTGTCCGTCCGAAAGGTTTCGGCTTGCAGGCAGTCCCGCCCGCCGATGTGTCGCAGGGTCAGCTCGGCGCGGCGGTCCTCGCTGTTGCAGGGCTTGGAAAGGACTGCCTTTTTCAGTTGCCGTTTCTCTGCCGCCGCAAGGATCAGTTCCGCAAATTCGCGTATGGTCTGTTCCATATCAATCCTCCCTGTTTTTGTTCCACGGGAATTTCAGCTGCGGCTCCTTGCGGTTCCAGATGCGTTGCATACAGTCCCAGTGCCGCGCCACGACGAACAGGGTGGTCAGCACCGCGCAGGCGAGGCACAGCCCTGCCCGGGAATCCGAAAAGCCCTGCAGGATGAGCGGGTAAAAGACCCCGACCATGATGACGCCGAGGGAAAGGAATCTCGGTCCGATGATGACGATGAGAAAAATCAGCAGCAGGATCAGGAACACGATGGGGAATCCCGTGGTGAGGATGCTGACCGTGAGGATCATGCCCGCCATGACCTCTGCGCCTCTGCCGCCTTTGAAGCGGTTGAAGCAGGGGAACATCGCGCCGAGCAGGGCGAACAGACCGCAGAGCGCCAGTCCGTTCATCTCCCAGATGAGCAGACCGCAGAGCGACGCGACTGCTCCTTTTGCAAAATTCAGCGCGGCGGTAACGATTCCCGCGCCTTTTCCGTAGGCTTCCGCCATTTCGGTTGCTTCGGCGTTCCCGTGCCCCGTTTTGCGGATGTCCTCGCGGTACTTCAGGCGCGCGACCAAAACCGCCGGGTTCAGGCTCCCGAGCAGATACCCGACCGCAATGCACAGGAGCACGCCTCCCGCGTAAAGCAGTCCCATTGCCGCCGATCCTTCTGCGGGCATGAGCTTCCCGCGAATGAGTTCGACCAGGTTAAACAGCATTTTTTGATTCCTTTCTGAGAGGGGAAGACCTTGGGGCGCTGTCCCTAAGACCTTGGGGCTTTGCCCCAAACCCCACTTAAAAACTTCTTGAAAGAAGTTTCCTAAGAACCTTCAAGAACTTTAACCAAGGGGATTTTACCCTCTATGTTTAATGTGGTCCTGATTTTTTTGCAGCCGTTTATGCGCTACGCATTCCGGCTGCTACGAGCCAAATCCCGTCCAGCGGGATTTGTTCGCTTGCGCTCTCTCCGCTACCGGATAGAAAGAGTTCAGGTTAGTTGATGATGGGACGCCCTCATCCGTCGCCTACGGCGCCACCTTCCCCCTCGAAGGGGAAGGCTATGTGCGGCGTTTTTTCGTTTCTGCTTTGAAGTAATGGCATCTGAATGCCTGAAGTCCAAACTGTAAATATCCAAATTCTAAATGTTCAAAGCACTCTTTTTGAAATCAGCAAAGCTTCCGAAAGCCTTCCTACTTGAGGGGAAGGCTAGGTGCGGCGTTTTTTTCGTTTCTGCTTTGAAGTAATGGCATCTGAATGCCTGAAGTCCAAAATGTAAATATCCAAATTCTAAATGTTCGGAGCACTCTTTTTGAAATCAGCAGGGCTTCCGAAAGCCTTCCCCTTTGAGG
>CAKSUH010000190.1 GCA_934500855.1 uncultured Eubacteriales bacterium | reverse complement strand
ATAAACCGTACCGGTCTTGCTGCCGTGCCCATCCGGGTTCACATCAACCGGTACGACATGAATCTTGGTGTCATCCGTTTCGTCCGCCGCCAGCGCCGTCATCATCACGGAGGTAAGAATCACCGCGAGGAAAAGCAGGACCGCCGCAAGTCCGATTCTGTATTTGGTTCCGATTCGTCCCTGCATGGCTTACCCCTCCCTTACCTTCAGAATTTCGCCGCCCGCGTCGTTGATCGCGATAATGGCTTCGCGTGAAAAGTTCTGTGCCTCAACGGTCAGCGGAATGTGCAGCTCTCCCGAGGTGTGAACCTTGAGCGTCCGCGCACTGTCCATCACAATCCCGCGCTCCTTGAGCGACTCCAGATTGACCACCTCGTTCGGGTCATAGAACGCCTCGATGCGGTTCAGGTCAATCAGCGCCACCGTGGGGTCGATCTGCACCGCGCTCATGCGCTCTGCGGTTTCGTCCGCATACTGTCCGTCCTCGGCGTACTGTTCCTCATACTGTCCGTTCTCTGCGTACTGCCCGTCATATTGTTCGTCATACTGACCGTCATCCGCATATTGACCGTTGTCCGCATACCCGTCATACTGTCCGTCCTCGGCGTACTGTTCCTCATACTGCCCGTTCTCTGCGTACTGCCCGTCATATTGTTCGTCATACTGACCGTCGTCCGCATACTGACCGTTGTCCGCATACCCGTCATGCTGTCCGTCCTCGGTGTACTGTTCCTCATACTGTCCGTTGTCCGTATATTCCCCGTACTGCCCGTTGTCATAGGATCCGTCATTCGGTTCCGCATCTGCCATGGCAGGCATTGCTTCCTCGGAATCCGCGTCAAACGGCTCGTCCGCTCCGAATATATCGGGGTCGGCTTCCCCGCTTTCCCCGGCATCCTCGGTCTCCGCAGGTTGTTCCTCCGCTTGCGGTTCCTCGGTGAATTCATCCCCAACCGTTCGGAAATCCGCTTCGATGCCCTCGGGAACGCCCCAATCCAGATCGTCCTCGCGGGTGCTGTTGTCAAATTCATCCACAAGACCCGTATTGCTTTCGGTTTCCGCCGTTTCCCCGGCTTCCGTTTCATCCTCCGAATATCCGGCTTCCTCGGCTTCCCCGGCAGTATCGGCTTCGGTAAAATCTTCCTCTTCCGTCGGCTCGGCATCCCGGAACGGCTCGTCCTGCCCGCTCGGTTCTTCCGCCGTCATGTCGCCCGGTTCCTCTTCCGGATACTGGGTGTAGGTCACGGGAGGCATTGCAACCGTCATGCCGTCTCCGAACACCTGCTCGGTGTAGCGGATCTGCGTGGTGCGGACGGTCTCTTTGGTCACGGTCTGCGTCACCTGTGCCGCAGGTTCCTGTGCAGGCTCCGCCTCCGCTTCGGCAGTTCCGGCGGGTTCCTCCTGCTCGGAAGTCGGCTCCGGTTCGGGTTCCGGCATCGGTTCCGGCGCGGACTTCGGTGCGTCATTGTCCAGTTCCCAGAACACATTCGCGCTCGGCGGAACAACGCTTTCGTCCACATCCGGCGTCTGCGACACATGATCTTCCGCCAACTCGAACGAGGTGGCGGGCTTTTCCTCGCGGATATACTCCCGGATTACGCCGCGCCGCACCAGTTCTTCGGTTTCCTCAAACGGGTAGGCTTCCTCGTAGTCGATCTTTTCGATGTCGATCGGGGACAGTCCCTGCTCCTCGGACACGCGCTGGACCAGTTCCAGTGCCCAACCGAACTTCCGCTCGGACCGAACCTTGTATTTGAACGGCGTATCGGCATAGCGCTTCTGATGCCCGACATCCCGTCCGTGATAAATGCTGTCCTCCAGACTTGCGGGATCCAGCGCCAGATACAGCTCCAGACTGTTGCTGCGGATGTTGATCTTCGCAATGGGATTTTTCCCGTTCGTAAAGCTGTCCGCGTTCCAGCTGACGCGCGATTTCGTCCCCTTGTAGGACAGGAGCGCATTCTTCAGTTCGCTGTAATAATGCTTGACATTCGGGCGCGACTGAATCAGCCTGCCCTCAAAGCTCTTGCGGTAGTGCGCAACGATATAGCACCCCGTTTCTTCGTTATAGCCGATGATTCGCTCGTTTCCGCTGAAGCGGTCGGAGTCGTCCGCATCATCCTCAAAGTCCTCGTCATCCTCGCGGTCATTCTTCGCCGCCTCCTCGGGGCTTTCGTCCTCGTCATCCTCCGCCGCGTCCGCAGGGACCGCCGCGCCGACGGGAATGCTTCCGTCCTCGGGCTGTTCCGCCCGATTCGCTTCGGCTTCCGTTTTCCCCGATTCTTCGTCGGCACGCTTCTGACCGATCAGCGCCTCAACCAGCGTGCGGAGCAGCTTCTCGGATTCGGAAGGCCCGCTCTGTGCCGCCTGCGGTGCGGGCACGGTGGTCTGAGTCTCGCGTACCGTCTCGGTGACCGTTTTCTCCATATGCACGAATTTTCCGTGCGGAGCGGACGGACCCGCCTGTGCGGAAGTCTCCGTCATGCCGCCTGTTAAGGGCGTTGCCTCGGCGGCGTCCTCCTGCGGCTCGGAGCCGATCCATGTATCCCGCTCCTCTTCGGCGCGTTCGGCGCGCTCCGCCTCCTCGCGCAGTCTTTCCTCTTCGCGCAGACGCTCCTCGGCTTCCATCTGCCGTCTTGCTTCCTCGGCACCCTCGGCGCGCAGCCTCTCGCGCGTCTCGGCTTCCGCGGCAAGGTCTGCGGCGGCGCGTTCCGCCGCTTCGCGGTCAAGGCGCGCCTGCTCCTCCCGCTCGAGCCGGAGGCGTTCCTCCTCCTCGCTCCGCAGGTCAGCCGATACGAAATCAAAGCCGCACGCACGCGCAATAACGATCAGGAGCGTCAGCACCGCCGCGCCCGCAACCGCCAGAATCAGCAGGACCCGCAGGACCGTCTCTGCGGAAAGCGCGCCGAAAAGCGCCTCCCCCGCAAAGAGGAGCGCATAAGCACGGTGGTCATCCTCCCCGCTGTTCCGCTTCTTTGCCTGCACCATCCGACGGATCAGTACTCCGATCCCGACCGCTTCCAGGGCAAAAATCAGCGCCGCAATCGCAATGGCGAGATAGATCCATCCCTTTCCATCACCCAGCAGTCCGGCAAACCACATTCCAACCGTTAAACTCCGCAAAGCCGAATCCTCCGTTCCAAGATTTCCGAACACGCACAGCCTGTCCGGCTCGGAGATACAAGTCTCACTGTATCATACTATATATTGTATCACAACCGACGGTCGGAATCAAGAGTATTGTGAAAAATTTTATGCTTTTTCTTCTCTTTTTCTCGTCCCGTATCGCGCCCCTGCGACCTTCCGTCTCATCCTGCGCCGCAAAACGACAGAAAAGTCATCCGACACCGTGTCGCCCGGGTCGGACCCCTTCCCGCACGCGCCGCACACCGCCAAAGCAGGCGTTTCCCGGATTCGGCTTAGAAAAACGCAGGAACCCGTGCGCCGTCCGTGGCTTGTGTATTTTTTCGATGCAAACTTCGCAAAAAAGTCTGTTTTTATCAAAAATGTCCTTTGATTTTTTCGGCAGGAAATGATATAATAAAAATGTTGCGTAGCAGAAATGCGTAAGTCCGGACTTTCGGGCTTACGCATTGTTTTTTTACGGAGGAAAGGACGCGAGCCGCGGCTCGCGTCCTGTTCTTTTACATGATCTTTCCACGCCCCCCCTCAGCGGCAGTTGACTGTAAAAGGAATGCTCCGCTCGGAAAAATGGTTGAAAAAATGCGGCGTTTGTGGTATAATAAAATACCAACGAAACGGAATTTGCAGGTGTGATTGATGAGAATTGCAGAAGTTACAGAAAACAAAAAACAATATCTTGATTTGCTCCTATTGGCG
>CAKSUH010000189.1 GCA_934500855.1 uncultured Eubacteriales bacterium | reverse complement strand
GTTCGGGGAGGATAAGGGAGGTTTGGAGGGAGAAGGGACCCCCTTTCGGAGGGGGTCCCTTCTCCCTCCAAGGTCTTTCTTATTTCTCTCAAAAAACAGTTGCAAAGAGAGGGGAGGTGTGCTATAATAGTAGGGAGAGTAAAAAGAACCGACCGTCGGAGAGGAGGGAGTCAGAGTGGAAAACAGAGAGGGAAAAGCGTATAAGCTCTATTCCTCATTGCCCGATCTGGAACAGCGGAAAACATGGGCGGAAATCGACCTCGGCGCGTTGCGCGGAAATTACCGTCTCCTGCGGGAAATGGCAACGGCGGAGAATCCGTCGACCCGAATGATCGCGGTTGTCAAGGCGGAAGCCTACGGACACGGCGCTCCCGCCTGCGTTGCCGCCCTGCTCGGGGAGGGATGCGACTTTTTTGCCGTTTCCTGTATTGACGAAGCCGTGGCGGTGCGTTCCGTTTGCGATGAGAACCACCGTGAGGCGGATATTCTGATTCTCGGCTATACCCCGCCGGAACTGGCGCTTCAGCTCGGGCGTTACGATATTACCCAAACGCTTCTGTCCGAGGACTATGCCGCAAGACTGGAGCGGGAAGCCGCGGCGGCGGGCATGACGGTCCGCACGCATATCGCGCTGGACACGGGGATGAACCGCATCGGGTTTCCCGCCCACAGCGAAGCGGAGGTTACCGCAACCGTGGCGGCGATTGCACGGGTTGCGGGGTTCCCGCATCTGTCGGTGGAGGGAATGTTCACGCATTTTGCGCGCGCGGATGAGCGGGCGGGCGGAGAGGGCGACCTCCTGACCGATCGCCAGTCGGAGCGTTACCGTGCGGTTCGGGCGGCGCTGGAGCGGCAGGGGGTGGTCATTCCGTTCCACCATGTCTGCAACAGTGCGGCGACCGTGCGGCGTGCGGCGGACCGCATGAACGGCGTCAGGCTCGGAATTCTGCTTTACGGTGCGCGCCCGTCCGATTGCATCGAGTTGCCGCTGAAGCCGGTGATGAAGTTGCGGACGGTCATTTCCCATCTGCACAAGCTGTTGCCAGGGGAGACGGTCAGCTACGGCGGGACCTTCCGCAGCGGAACCGAGCGGTTGATTGCAACCATGCCGATCGGCTATGCGGACGGATTTCTGCGCGCGTACAGCGGGAGTTTTGTTACGGTGGAAACGGCGGAGGGACCCAAACCCGCGCCGATTGTCGGGCGCATCTGCATGGATCAGACCATGATCGATGTCACCGGCACGGGCGCGGCGGTCGGCGATGCGGTTACGCTGTTCGGAAACGATCCGAAGGAACTTTATGCGTATGCGGACCGTGCGGGGACCGTTGACTACGAGTGCCTGTGTCTGGTTTCGTCGCGGGTGATTCGGCTGTATCGGTAACGGAGTGGGTGAGCCTGCGGACGGGAGGTGACGGGAATGTCTATGAATGTCAGGTACGAAAAAAAAGACAAGGATATTTATTACGGAGTCAGCGGTCCTCGCAACCGGCTTCACTGTGCGGCTCACCTGCACCGCGAGCTGGAGCTGGTGCTCTATCGCGCCGGAGAAACGGTCGCGGCGTCGGATTCCCGCCGCTACGATCTGAAGCCTGGAGACCTGTTTCTGACCTTCCCGAATCAGATTCACAGCTACGAAACCGCGGTGAAGGAAGACTATTCCATTATGATCCTCAAGCCCGACCTGATTCCCGAGCTGTCGGATGAGTTGGAGTTGTCGATCCCCGAGTCTGCGGTGCTTGCGGGCGGAGCCTTCAACCCGCGGATCAACGCGCTGTTCGATGCGGTTGTGGAGATCTGCCGTCAGCCGGACGGTACGGTGCCGTATCGGACGGAGAAGCTGCACGGCTATCTGCTGGCGCTGTTTGCGGAGATCCTGTCGGGCATGAAGCTGGTGGGGCTTCCGCAGGATGATTCGGGCGCGTTGCGGTCGATCATTTTTTACTGTACGCGGCATTACACGGGGGACCTGTCGCTTTCGGTCCTGTCGGACAAGCTGGGGCTGAACCGCTACTATATTTCGCATCTGTTCAGTCGGAAGCTGGGAATGCGGTTCAACGATTATGTGAATTCGTTGCGGATTTCCGAGGCGTGCCGGATGCTTCTGAACTCGGACGACTCGGTAACGGATATCTGTTTTCATGTCGGGTTCGGGACGCTTCGGACCTTCAACCGCGCCTTTATCCGGCATACGGGGCGGACTCCTTCGGAGTACCGCAAAAGCGCGCTTCCCGCCGTTGCCGTTTCCACGCACGAGGGGAAACGGTAGGGGAGCGGGGAGAAAAAAGCGGGGGTGTAAAAAACTCGGTTGAGTTTTTTACACCCCCGCTCGGATAACGGGAATTTCCGATCGGCGATCAGAAGGAAATTTCCTTTTTCTGCTCGGCGGAATCGTAGAGCGCCTGAAGCAGCTTGGCACTTTCCAGAATGTTGTCGACATAGGTCTTGGTGTGCTCGCCCGTTTCGATTGCGTGCAGGAATGCCGCGTCCTCTTTCCCGTACATATCGGGGATCTTGTAAAGCGGCTGTTTCTTCATCAGCGCGCCGTCCTCAACCGTCCACCACTCAAAATCTTTGCCGTAGTGGAGTCTTACGCCGCCCTTGTCGCCCATGAAGTCGACGAACATTTCGTCCTCGCCGATGTTCTGCGCCCAGGCGCCGTTGAAGGAGATGCTTGCCTTGTCGGTGCGGATGTAGCCGGTTACCATATCGTCCACATCGTTGGTGCCGTTCAGGTCTTTGGTATCCTCCGCCCACATGGATTTATAGACATATTCGGACATATTCTTCGCCATCTCGCTGTAGGTATCGCAGGTGACGGTTTTCAGCTTCGCGCCGCCCAGCACATACAGGATCAGGTCGAGGAAATGAATGCCCCAGTCAATCAGCACGCCGCCGCCCGATTCCGCCTTGGTGGTAAACGCGCCGCCGAGTCCGGGAATGGAGCGGTAGCTGCGGAAGGAGCAGTAGACATGATAGAGTTTGCCCAGTTTGCCGGATGCGTTCAGTGCTTCGATCATTTCAACCGACTTGTGGTAGCGGTTGCAGACGCCGATGTTGAGCAGCTTGCCCTGCTTTTTCGCCTCTTCCGCCATTTCGCAGGAAAGCGCGTAGCTGACGGTGATCGGCTTTTCGCAGAATACATGCTTGCCGGCGCGGAGCGCGTCCATCGAGACGGTGTGGTGCGCGGCATTGGGGGTCAGGACCCAGACTGCCTCCACTTCGGGGTCGGAGAGCGCGATTCTGTAATCGGTGATTGCCTGCTCGGCGCCGAATTCGCGGACCGCTTTTTCCGCCTTTTCGGAGATCAGGTCGCAGGCATACTTGACCCGCACATTGTCCATTTTTGCAAACGCCGGGAGGTGCGCATTCTGCGCGATCCGCCCGCAACCGACAACCGCTATACAATGCTTGTTCATATTCTCATCCTCTTTTCAAAGACTTTGCGGAGATCTCCGCTACAAGGGCATTATAGCATCAAATGCCGCATTTGTCTTTAACCTGTCCGATCCGCTTTTTTAACAGTTTTATTCTTTTTGGAGGAAGGAACGCCGTCAAAAGCGAAAAACAGGATAAAAACGGAAAAATATTTAAGAAAATGACTTTTTTTCGGATAATTTTTCAAAAAGCTCTTGACAAATCGGAAATCGCGTGATAAAATAAACCAATAAGAAAAAAGGCTGTGATCGGAAGCAAGTAGGCGCGGGGAAGCGCACAGAGAGCCGTCGGGTGGTGCGAGACGGCAGGGGACCCGCCGACCGAATACCTTTCGTGAGCCGCGCGCAGAACGGCAGGTGCCCAAAGGCGCGACGGGAGCGACCGTCATATCGCAGAGCGTAAAGC
>CAKSUH010000188.1 GCA_934500855.1 uncultured Eubacteriales bacterium | reverse complement strand
GCTTCAGCCCGTAAAGGTCGTTGACGCCGAGCGCAATGATGTATGCGTCGCAAGCCGACTTCGGGTCCCAGAAATTGCGGCTGTTCGCAAAGGATTCCATATACTCCTTGGCGGTCATCCCCCCCTTGGAGAAGTTGTAAACCTTCGCACCGGTCATGCGGGCGAGATATTGCCCCCACGAATGCTCGTAAAGGTCGAGATAAACTTTTTTGCCTGTCGGATCCCAAGTCTCCAATTCTCCCGATGAGAGCGAATCGCCGATGCAGGCAATGCGACGAAAGATTGCCGTCATTCCGCCTGTCGGAATCAGATTGTCCAGCGGCTTTTCTTCTGCCGACGGATGAATAAAGTGTTCAATATTCATGACTGTATCCTCCCGAATCAATGTCGGAAGTATTATAGCATATTCCGGGCGCAATTGCAAGGGGAATGCGAAAAAAAGGACGAAAACTCTTGACAAACAGCCCGAAAATATGGTATAATATATAATGTAGGGAATAAAGGGAAGGGGATGTGGCAATGTTTGCGGTTGGCGAGTATGTTTATTACGCTTCGGAGGGAGTCTGCCATGTTGCGGATGTCTGCCTAGCCCCCGTGAGCGGTATGCCTGCGGACAGGCTGTACTATGTGCTTCACCCGTTCCGCAACAACGGAGGTGTGCTGTATGTTCCGACCGACAGCGACAGCATTTTCCTGCGCCGTCTGCTGACAGCAGAGGAGGCGAACAGCCTGCTGAACGAAATTCCCGCGATGGAAGCATTTGAAGAGCCGAACGCGAAGGCGCTTCGTCTGCGCTACACCGAGGCAATGCATACCCACGCTCCCTCCGAATGGGTGCGGGTCATCAAAACCGTGCGGGAGCGGATCAGTCGCTTGCGGGGAGGTTCGCGTACACTGCGCATTTCGGAAACCGAACGCGGATTTGCCGAAGATGCCAAGCGGTATCTGTACGCCGAACTGTCGCTTGCCCTGAACATTCCCGTTGCCGAAATGGAGCAGTATATTCTGAATCATATCGAAAAACGCTTTGCGTAACAGAAAGCCCGCTTAAGCGGGCTTTTTTGTGTAAAATCATCAATTCAGAGGTTGACAAAACGGTTGCAATATGCTATAATAGAACAGAAATCAACAGAACGGAGCATATAACGCCTATGTTTATTATCCGCCTTGCCGGGATCCGGATCCGAATCGACAACCGATATGCGTTTATCGAGCGGCAGTGTGCCGGCTACATCTGCCAAGGGGAGGAGTACGCCTTTTCCGTCTCGGCGAGCGAGGACGAATTGCGCGAGGAACAGAAGAACGGAGACTTTTCCGCTGCGTATTGCGAAAGCATCTGCCTTTACCGTCATATCTGCGAAACGCTCCCGGATTATAACATTTTCCTGATGCATTCCTCGGTGGTCGAGGTTGACGGCAATGCGTATGCGTTTACTGCCAAGAGCGGAGTCGGAAAATCAACGCATACCGCGCTGTGGCTCAAAAACATTCCGCACGCACGGGTTTTGAACGGGGATAAGCCGCTGTTTCGGGTCGAGGAGGACGGGTCGGTAACGGCGTTCGGGACCCCTTGGAACGGCAAGGAAAACTGGGGCGAGAATATCTCCGCTCCGCTTCGTGCCATCTGCTTTATCGAGCGGGGAACGGTCAACTCCATCCGCCGCGCGGCGCAGGAGGATGCAATCGGACGGCTGGTCCATCAGCTCTACCTGCGCGGAACACGGGAATCGGTCAACAAACAGCTGGTTCTGATGGATGCGCTGGTTCGGGCGGTTCCGTTCTGGATTCTGTCCTGTACGATTTCCGATGAGGCGGCAAAAGTCGCCTATGAAGCCATGAAATACAACGGTCAGTGACCGAAAAGGAGATAATTGAAAGCTATGCGGATCAAAAAGGATTTTACCATTCAGCAGGTCGGCGATTCCTATATTGCCGTTGCGGTCGGGGAGACGAGCAAAACTTTTCACGGGATGATACGGCTGAACGAGACGGGTGCGTTCCTGTGGAAGAAATTGAGCGAGGCGGACATGACGCTTGACGAGCTGACCGACGCGATGCTGGCGGAATACGAGGTGGACCGCGAAACTGCGGCAAATGACGCGGCGCGTCTTGTGGAGCAGTTCCGCGAGAACGGGATTCTCGAATGACGGAACCCGCAGAGCAGAACGGCAACATCGAACGGCAGCTTGCCGAGCAGGGCTTTTATGTCAGCACAACGGTCGGATGCAGTATGCGACCGATGCTCCGCAACCGCCGCGATCGGGTAATCATTCTTCCGCCCGGAAACGAACGGCTGAAAAAATACGACCTGCCGCTTTACCGTCGTCCGGACGGAAAATATATCCTGCATCGCATCATCGGCGTGCGGGACGGGAAATATATCATCCGCGGGGACAATACCTATGCAAAGGAGCAGGTTCCGGATGCGTGGGTTTTGGGATATGTTTCGGAATTTTATCGCGGTAAACGGCATATTCAGGCATCCTCACGGGCTTATCGGTTTTATGCGCGCGTGTGGAACCTGATCTATCCCGCACGGTTCCTCTTCCATACAGGACGATCCTTCGCCGCCCGCGTGTGGCACAAACTCAAACCCAAAAAGCACTCCGTATAAAATTTGTACAACGAAAAAGGCAACCTCAATACCCCTTATGAAAAGTTCTTGCGGTCAAGGGGGGCAGTTGCATTGCAACTGCCCGTAGCGAAGCGTTGCTTCTCTTCAAGAAGTTTCCTAAGTGGGGTTCGGGGCAAAGCCCCGAGGTCTTAGCCCCGAGGTCTTAAAAGGAGAAAAATATGGCAGAATTGTATCCGACGGCGCATATCGCCGCAACACCCGCAGATTTTGCGCGCACGGTTCTGATGCCGGGCGACCCCTTACGGGCGCAAATGATTGCAAGGGAATGGCTGGAAAACGCAAAACTCGTAAATAATATCAGGGGCGTGCAGGGCTATACGGGGACCTATCACGGCAAGCGCGTCTCGGTTATGGCAAGCGGAATGGGAATGCCGTCCATGGGCATTTATTCGCATGAGCTGTTCAGCGTGTTCGGAGTGGAGAATATCATCCGCATCGGGACCGCAGGGGCAATCAGACGGGATATTCGGGTCCGCGACCTCGTGTTCGGCATGGGTGCGTCAACCGATTCCAACTACGCGTCGAACTTCGGACTTCCCGGAACCTTCGCGCCGATCTGCAGCTACAGCCTGCTTGCGGAAAGCGTCAGACAGGCGGAACTGGCGGGCGCAAGCTACCATGTCGGCGGTCTGCTTTCCACCGATGTGTTCTACGGCGACGATCCCGCAGTCAATGAGAAATGGGCGAAAATGGGCATACTCGCAGTGGAGATGGAAGCGGCGGCACTCTACATGAACGCCGCGAGACTCGGGAAAAACGCGCTGGCGATCTGCACCGTTTCCAATCATATTCTCACGGGAGAGGAAACGACCGCCGAAGAACGACAGAATTCCTTTGGGGAAATGATCCGGTTGGCTCTGGAGGTTGCACCCGAATAAATCGGGCGGGAACCGTGCGATTTTCCGAACGGTCGATTTGACCGAAAACGGCGCCGAAATTCGGATAAAATTACCAAAATAAAAGCGCTGAATCTCTGCGCGATTAAATATATTTTGAAAAATCGCCGAAAAGTCAAAAAAATACTTGACAATTGCGAAATTTCATGGTATAATAATGCCAACAAAAGCGAATAATTGGCAAAACCGTCGTGAGGCGGTGACGCAAAACCCTGGGGACTTTTCCGAAAGGGAAAGTCAGCCCGGCTGCAATTTTGAACGGACAATACGGGAGTATTGTGCGCGATTGCAGCCGGGCTTTTGCTTTTTTCTCAAATGC
>CAKSUH010000187.1 GCA_934500855.1 uncultured Eubacteriales bacterium | reverse complement strand
TCTCCTCGTCCGCAAGTTCCGTTGCGCGGTCAACCAGCTCCTGAAATTCCTTCCAAGGCACCGCATCCGGGAACAGACCACCAACCGTTTCCATCGCGTCCCCGATCGCGTCATCCAACTCCATTTCGCAATACGCGCCGCGATGCACGATATGCGCCAGCACCGCCGCAGGAAGGTATCCCAACTCGTGACCGTGCGTAATCGCCGCCGCTTCCGCCGCCAGAAGATCGATCTTCGGCATCTGCCCCTCGCCGCTTCCGAAAAACAGACCGATCGGTGCCACGCGCATCAGTCCGCCGCATCCCTTTCGGTCATTCAGCGGCACACGCACACTGCCGAACCGATTGCCGAACAGCACGCCGACGCAGGCCGTTTCCGGTGCGCGGCTGTTGTTCATTTCGGGAATGCCGCACAGCCATGCGCAGGTCCCCTTTGACGGCTGACCGTCGTTTTTCTCCTGCGCGCGGTACCAATCGCGGTAGCAGTCGATCAGATACTGTCGGTAGGAGCGGTCCTTTTTCCCGGTCAGGTGCCGCGAAACCGACGCGGCAAGCAAGGCGTTGGCGGTAAACAGCGTCATCTGCGTATCGTCCGAAACCTCCGCAACCCCATCCGGGTTCAGCGCATATTCGGTGATTCCGTGTTCTCCGTAGCGCAGAAAAATCTCGCTGTCCTCCAGAAATTCCACCGGATACCCGAGCGCGTCCCCAACGGCTCCGCCGCACAGACATCCGCGAAAGCGGTCCCTGTTTCGCATATTGTTTCCTCCCCGGGTCAAAGGACCCGTCATTTTTCCGTCCGCTCCGACGCGCTCTGCGGCAGGGCGCGAAGTCCGTTTACGGGACTCCGCGCGCCCGTTTCCGCGCTTTTCGGAGTTTCAGTTGTTGTAGATCGGGAACCGCGCGCAAAGCGCCGCAACCGCTTCGGACACCCGTGCACGGCTTCCCTCGGGATCGCGCAGGGTATCGCTCAGGCATTCCGCAATCTCCTTCATTTCCGCCGCGCCGAAGCCGCGGGAGGTCACCGCAGGCGTTCCGACGCGCAAGCCGCTTGTCACGAACGGGCTTGCGGGATCGTTCGGGACGGTGTTCTTGTTTGCGGTGATATGCACCGCGTCAAGCCGCGCCTCGAATTCCTTGCCCGTCACACCCGTATCCCGCAGGTCGATCAGCATCAGATGGTTGTCGGTCCCGCCCGAAACCAGGCGGATTCCCCGCGCGGTCAGCTCGTTTGCCAGCGTGGCGGCATTGCCGATGATGTTCTTCTGATAGGTGCGGAACTCCTCGGTCAGTGCTTCGCCGAACGCAACCGCCTTTGCGGCGATGATGTGCATCAGCGGTCCGCCCTGCGTACCGGGGAAGATTGCCTTGTCGATTTGCTTTGCGTACTGCTCGCGGCAGAGAATCAGACCTCCGCGCGGTCCGCGCAGCGTTTTATGCGTGGTGGTGGTCACCACATCGGCATACGGAATCGGGCTGGGATGCAGTCCCGCCGCAACAAGACCCGCAATATGCGCCATATCCACCATCAGATACGCGCCCACTTCATCCGCAATGCTGCGGAATTCGGCAAAATCAATGCTCCGGGGGTAGGCGCTTGCACCCGCAAGAATCAGCTTCGGACGATGCTCCCGCGCCAGCTTCCGCACCTCATCATAGTCGATGCGCTCGGTCTCGGGGTTCAGTCCGTAGGGAACGATGTTGAAATAGGTTCCCGAAATATTGACGGGCGAACCGTGGGACAGATGTCCGCCGTGCGCAAGGCTCATGGAAAGCACGGTGTCGCCCGGCTTCAGCAGAGCGAAAAAGACCGCAAGGTTGGCGTTTGCGCCGCTGTGCGGCTGAACATTCGCGTGTTCGGCTCCGAAAATCCGGCAGGCACGGTCGCGCGCAAGGTTTTCCACCTCATCGACATACTGACAGCCGCCGTAGTAGCGCTTTCCGGGGTATCCCTCGGCATACTTATTGGTCAGAACCGTTCCTGCGGCAAGCAGGACCGCTTCCGAGACAATATTTTCGGACGCAATCAGCTCGATATTCTGCTGTTGACGGTGCAGTTCGCGCTCACAGGCGGCATACACCTCGGGGTCATACTGACCAAGCTTTTCGAAAAACATACGGTTTCTCCTTTGATTTGAATTTTGATTTTGTTTGCTGTAATCCGGGTTTCGGTTTTGAAGGCACTGCCGCACCATTCCGAATCCGTTCGGCTTTATTTCCACTTCGATTTGGAGGAATAGTAACGGTTCCACTGCGCTCTGGTCCTGTGGCGCAGGTAAACTTCACCGCCGATCCAAACCGCCATACAAACCGCAAAAAACGCAACGCCCGCCTTGGCTTTCCTGCTTTTCGTCAGGTTCCGGACGGACAGCAGGCGGCTCATGAATCCGCTCCGATCCGCGCTTTCCGCGGTTTCCAGCGGGACCGTGCCGATGACCTGCCCGTTGTAGACCGCCGCAACAAAGCCGACCGGCGTTCCCTCCGCCACGGGCGCTTCCAGCTCGTCCACACTCAGGCGGATGCTGAGCCGGACCTCCCGCCCGACCTCGCATCCCACGGGCAGATAGGCGAAAAGGGATTCGGACGGGCGGACATTCACGGTGTCCACCAGATCCGAAACCGTCACGGGAACCGTGCAGACCTTGGTTTTGGGCGAGAGCACCTCCAGGTTGGTGTAGTTTGCATACCCCCACCGCACAAGCGACCGCGCAAGGCTGTACGCCGCGTTTTCGCTCGCTTTGCCCTCCTCGTCCTTCGGATTCATCAGGACCGCCAGATAGCTGTCGTTTTCCTTCTGCGCCAGCGCAACAAGCGTCACGCCCGCGTTGTTCGTATTTCCCACGCACATTCCCGTATAGCGGATGCTTCCCGATTGGGAATCGGTGATCAGCCTGTTGCGGTTCAGCACAACGGTCCCGTCCGACATCTCACCGCTCCGCAGTCCGGCAAAGGACAGGTACAGCGGATTCTTCATCGCCGCCAGTGCGATGCGCGAAAGATCCGCCGCCGTTGTGTGGGAGTTGTCCCCCACGCCGGACGGGTCGCCGATGTAGGTCGCGGTCGCCCCCAATTCCACGGCGCGCGCGTTGAGCAGGGCGACAAAATTCGCCGTTCCCGCCGTCCCGCCGTTCCCGACGCAGGAAGCGATCACATCGTATGCGTCGTTATAACTTCCGCAAAGCGCCAGAAGCAGAATTTCACGCAGGGTGTATTCCTCGCCGACTTCCAGCTTATACCGCTGTCCGCCCGACACCAACATTTCCTCGCGGATTGTCACCGTTTGGTCAAGGCTGTTTCCCAGTCGCTCGCAGGCAACAAGCCCCGAAAGCAGCTTGACGCTCGCCCCCGCCGGAACGCGGCTGTTTTCGCTCTTTCTTCCGACCACGCGCCCGCTCTCCGCATGGAGCAGATACACCGCGTCGGCGCTGTCGAGTGCAGGGAGTGCCGCCGTTTCTCCGCTTGCCGCAACCGTAAACAGCGGAAGCAGGCAGAGGACCGCCGCCAACAAGCCCGTCAGCCTTCGCAACGCATGCTTTTTTTGCATCGCAGTCCTCCTTTCCGTATGTGCAACCGTCGCAAATTGTTGCTTTATTTGTAGATAGATAAGATATATCCCCCTCATCGGTCGCCAATGCGCCAAGCTGCTTGCAGTTTTCTTTCTTCCGAGGGGAGCCTTGTTTTGCAGGATTTCTTTCGCACTACATAATCAGGCGATGACGCCGCATATATGCCCGCCCTCATCCGTCACCTTCGGTGCCACCTTCCCCCTCAAAGGGGAAGGCTATGGCGCGGAACTCTCTCATTTGAATTTGCTTTTTGGAGATATAGCTTCTTTAATCTGATAAAGTTAATAAAGTTTGAAACATGCTTCATATAGCTTGC
>CAKSUH010000186.1 GCA_934500855.1 uncultured Eubacteriales bacterium | reverse complement strand
CCGAGCCGATGACCCCCGCCACCTTCGGTCCCATTGCGTGCATCAGGAGGAAATTGCCCGGGTCCTCCGCCTGTCCCACCTTCTGCGAGACGCGCGCCGCCATCGGAACGGCGGAAACGCCTGCGGAGCCGATCAGCGGGTTGATCTTTCCGCCCGTGAGTTTGCACATCAGCTTTGCAGTCAGAAGTCCGCCCAGTGTGGAGATGCTGAACGCCACAAGTCCCAGTACGATAATCAGCAGAGTCTGGGGTTGCAGGAAGTTCGAGGCGGTTGCGGTCGCGCCGACCGAAATGCCGAGGAACACCGTCACGATGTTCATCAGTTCGTTCTGCACGGTCTTGGAAAGCCGCTCGGTCACGCCGCACACATTCAGCAGGTTACCGAACATCAGGCATCCGACCAGCGGGAGCGCGTCCGGCACGATCAGACCGACCACGGCAGTTACCGCAATCGGGAATACCAGCTTTTCGGTGCGGGAAACGGGGCGCAACGCCGTCATGCGGATTTTCCGCTCGGCAGGCGTGGTCACCAGTTTCATAATCGGCGGCTGAATCAGCGGAATCAGCGCCATATAGGAGTACGCGGCAATCGCGATTGCCCCGAGCCGTTGCGGCGCGAGAATTTTGGTCACAAGAATTGCGGTCGGTCCGTCCGCGCCGCCGATGATGCCGATGGACGCCGCTTCGCCGTAGGTAAACGCACCGGTCAGCAGAGCGCCCGAGAACGCCGCAAACACGCCGAGCTGTGCACCCGCGCCGATAAGCAGGCTCTTGGGGTTGGAAATCAGCGGGGTAAAGTCGGTCATCGCCCCGATGCCGATGAAAATCAGGCACGGGTAAATACCGGTTTTCACGCCGATATAGAGCAGGTCCAACAGTCCTCCGCGACGCAGAACCTCGCCGTAGTCAATGTCGCCCGAGGTCATGAAAAATTCCTCATGGAACATCCCGCCGCCGGGCAGGTTGGTCAGAAGCATTCCGATTGCAATCGGAAGCAAGAGGAGCGGCTCAAAGCCTTTGACAATCGCCAGATAGACCAGCACGCAGGAGATCGCAAGCATCACGACGGTGCGGAAGGTAGCAAGACCGCCCTCGCCCCCGAGGATCGCAAAGCCTGTCGACTCCAGAAACTTTGTAATACTATCGAGTAAATTCATGCGCAATCAATCCTTTCCGTTTTTCGTTTGGATTGCGCGCGTATCAGTTCAGCGAGAGCAGAACCGCGTCGGTCTGAACCGATTCGCCGGCAGAGACATTGACGCCCGCCACCGTTCCGTCTGCGGGAGCCATGATCTCATTCTCCATCTTCATCGCCTCCAGCACGCAAAGCACATCGCCGCGCTTCACGCTGTCCCCTGCCTTGACATTCACCTTGACAATGGTGCCGGGCATCGGAGCCTTGACGGGATTCGCGCCGGCAGGTGCCGGAGCCGCCTTGGGTGCGGGCGCAGGAGCGGCGGAAGGAGCCGGAGCCGCTTTGGGTGCTGCGGGAGCCGCAGGAGCGGCGGTCACAGCGGGTGCGGACTGCGCAACGGCGGCAGTCTCCTCAACGGTCACATCATAGGACACGCCATTTACGGTAATACGGTAATTCTTCATGGTTTTCACCTGTATCCTTTCAATATTTTATCATCTGCCGCTCTTGCGGGTCTGTGTTCTGCGGAAAGAAACCACACGGAAGCCCCCCGTATAGCCCTCTTCTTCCATTGCCGCCGCAACCGCCGCAGTGATGACCGCAACCAACTCGCCGTCATCCTTCCGCTTCGTTGCAGGCTCTTTCGCCGCCTTCGGCGCAGGCTTTGCAACAGGCGTCACGGGTTTTGCGGGGACCTTTTCCGTCTGCGCGGATGCGTCGGTCTTTCCGCCGCGATTCAGAACGCGGTGCAGGACCTCAATCACGCCCCACAGAATGGCAAGGACCGCAAAAATCGTCACCATTCCAAGCAGGGTCACGCTTCCCGCAACCCCCGCGCGCTCCCCGAAGGTTTCCCCGATTTTATCCTTTATCGGAGTCTCGGCAAGCGCGTAAACGATCGGATTCATCATACCGCTACCTCCTTACAGAGGAAGGTTGCAGTGCTTGCGGGTCAGGTCCGCTTCGTCCTTGCAAAGCAGCATATTGACCGCGCCGCACAGATACCTGCGGGCATCGTCGGGGTTCAGAATATCGTCCACCGCGCCGTTTCGCGCCGCACGGACCGCCGAGGCTTCCTCCTCGGTCCACTTCTTCACCAGTTCCGCGCGGGGCACCTTCTCGGTGATGCGGTCGTTCCAGAGGAACGCAACCGCCGCCTCGGGCTTCATCACGCTGATTTCCGCGCCGTCCAATGCGTACACGACATCCGCGCCGAGCGCCTTCGAGCCCATCAGCGTAAACGCCGCGCCGTATGCCTTGCCGAGCACGAGCGTCAGCTTTGCAACATTCGCCGAAGCATACGCCATCGCCAGCTTGCCGAGTTCCGCCGCGAGCGGTGCGCTCTCTTCCTTCGCGTCCGCCGCAACGCCCTCGCTGTCAACCAGCGTGAGGATCGGCAAACCGAAGCAGTTGCACAGCGACACCAGTCTTGCCGCCTTTCTCGCGCCGTCCGCAGTCAGAACCCCGCCCGCCGTTGCCGCATCGTTTGCCACAATGCCGCAGGGATAACCGCCGAGACGGGCAAGACCCGTCACCGTGCCGGCGCCGAACTTTTCGCCGATTTCCGTAAAACTGCCGCAGTCGGTCAGCAGTGCGATTGCCTCGTGTGCCGCAAGACCCGCAATTCCGGAGGTCCTGTTCGGGTCATCGCTTCCGTTCTCCTCGGAGAGAGACGCACAGTTCGAGGGCAGAAGCCCCAGCAGAGCGCGTACCTTTTCCGTTGCGTCCGCCTCATCCTTCGCCGTCACCGAGGACAAACCGTCCGCCGCCGCGTTTTCGGCTCCGCCGTCCTTCCCTGTCAGGAAAGGCGCTCCGACAAACAGCTGCGACTTTCCCTCTACCGTCACGGTCAGGTCGAACATTGCCGCCGCCGTTGCGGAAAGACCCGCGCAAACGCCGTCGATGACCGCGATCTGCGGAACCACGCCCGAAGCGCGACCGACATCCGCCAACAGCATTCCGTAAGCCGTCATCGCGTCGGTTCCGTCGGTCATATATGCGCCCACGCTGTCGAAGAATCCGACCACGGGCGCGCCGTTACGCAATGCCGTTTCGTAAAGCGTGTGGAGTTTTTTTGCAACCGTCAGGTCAAAAGCGCCCTTTTCGCGGTCGCTGTCCTGCGCAAACGCATAGACAAGTTTTCCGTTTACGGCTCCGTAACCGCAGACCGCCCCCGACGCTTTTCCGTCGCCGCGGCTGATATATGCACCCAGCTCGGCAAATGTCCCCGCGTCAAACAACGCCGTCAGTTTCCGTGCGCCGATCGTTGTGTCTTTCTCCATAAAGACAACCCTCCTGCTCCTGTTTATTTCTCTCTACCGGACAGTGCTTCCGACTGTTTTTCCGTCAAAACGCCTTCTGCCCCACTATAATAAAATTGTACCACATTCCGAACACTTTGTCAATGTTGAAGAAAAGAAATGTATGAACTTTTTGTAAATCATGAAAAGAACAGACCGCACGGCGCCGAAACGGAACCGTGCGGTCTGTTCTTTTTCTCAATGTTCTCACACACAATTGCCTCAACGGAATTGCGCGTCTTTATCCGCGGCTGCAGGGTGATGTCCGGCGGGTCTTACTGCCCGTCCCGCTCCGAACGGAAGCGGCGGAAATGCGGAATGCCCGCAATTTCAAATACCGTGCCGCCCGTATGGGACAGAATTCCGTTCGGCTCCGTCTCGGCGTCGCCGCGGAACCGCATCCGCCCCACATCAAACAGACGCTCGAAAGCCGTCTGACGGTATTCCAC
>CAKSUH010000185.1 GCA_934500855.1 uncultured Eubacteriales bacterium | reverse complement strand
CTGGGAATCTCATTCGATTCCTATAGGGGCGAAAGCTTTTATACCGATAAGATGCCCGCACAGATCGAGATTCTGCGCGAGAAGGGCTTGCTGAAACTGGATGACGGCGCGTCGATCGTCGACCTTTCCGAATACAATATGCCGCCTTGCCTGATCCTCAAGCGGGACGGGTCCACACTCTATCCCACGCGCGACATCGCGGCGGCGGTTTACCGCAAGGAAACCCTGCATTTTGACAAGATGATTTATGTTACCAGTGCTCAGCAGTGCCTGCACTTTGCGCAGTGGTTCAAGGTCGTGGAACTGATGGGGTACCCGTGGTACAACGAATTGGTTCATGTGCCCTACGGAACCGTGTCGCTTAACGGCGAGAAGCTGGCAACGCGGACCGGTAATGTGGTGCTTCTGCGCGATCTGTTTGCTCTTGCGGTCGAAAAGGTCAAGGGCATCATGCGGGAAAAGAATCCCGACCGTCAGGACGATGACGCAACGGCGGAAGCGGTCGGCGTTGGCGCGGTGGTGTTCTACTACCTGTCGAACACCCGGATGAAGGACATCAACTTCGTCATGGACGAGGCGCTGAACTTCGACGGCAACACCGGACCTTATGTTCAGTACACCTATGCGCGTGCCTGCTCGGTTCTGGAGCGTGCGGGAAATGTAACGACCGGTCCCATGACCGTAACGACCGATGAGGAAGCGGCGCTTATCAAAACGCTTTGCCGCTACGGCGAGCGGGTGACGGCGGCGATTGCCGACTATGAGCCGAGTTATATCACGCGGTTCATTCTGGATGTGGCGGCGGGATTCAACCGCTTCTATCATAACTGCCGGATCCTCTCGGCGGAGGACCCTGCGGTCCGTGAAAGCAGAGTGCGCCTGACCGCGGCTGTGAAAAATGTGCTGGGAAGCGCGTTTGAATTGATTTGTCTGAAAAAGACCGAAAAGGTCTGAACCATAGTAGAAGAGTGAGGTAAGAAACAATGTCCGGACACAGCAAATGGGCTAACATCAAACACAAAAAGGAAAAGACCGACGCCGCGAGAGGCAAGGTCTTTACCAAAATCGGCAAGGAAATCACCATTGCCGTCAAGGAAGGCGGCGGAGATCCCGCGTCGAACTCCAAGCTGCGCGATCTGATTCAGAAAGCGAAGGCAAACAATGTACCGAACGATAACATCGAGCGGTGTATCAAGAAGGCGCTCGGTTCCACGGGTGAAACCTACGAGGAAGTCTCCTATGAAGGCTACGGACCTGCCGGCATCGCGGTTCTGGTTACGGCGACCACCGACAATCGCAACCGCACGGCGGGCAATGTGCGCGCGTACTTCTCCAAGTACCACGGCAACATGGGGCAGACGGGTTGCGTCGGCTACCTTTTCACCGATGTCGGGGAAATCATTGTGGACAACGAGGACGGCGATGTGGACGAGGACAAGCTGATGGAGACCGCGCTGGAAGCGGGCGCAACCGATTTCAAATCGGACGGAGAGGTATTTGTTATCACTACCGAGCCGGATGATGTCTATGCGATTCAGGAGGACCTTGCCAAGGCGGGGTATGAGATTCTGTCGGCGGAAAAGACCAAGCGTGCGTCCACGGGTGTGACGCTTGAGAACGAGGATGACATCAAATTTATGAATCTGCTGATCGAAAAGCTCGAAGAAGACGATGATGTGATGGATGTCTACCACAACTGGGAGAACTGCGACGACTGATACCGTATGGAACTGACAGCCATCCTTTGCGGACTGACCGGCTTGGGTGTATTTTTGTCGGTGCTTCTGAAACCGGAGTTTACGATCGGTAAACTCTGGTTTGGCACGTATTGGGTCATTTCGTTGGCGGGCGTGCTTCTGCTCATCCCGCTGTGCGGAATTCCGCTTTCCTACATCGGGCGGGAACTGACAGCCGATTCATCGGTCAACCCCATCAAAATTCTGTTGCTGTTCTTCAGCATGACCTTCCTGTCCGTGTATCTGGACGAGGTGGGCTTTTTCCGTTATCTCGCCTCGGCGGCTCTGTGCAGAGCGGGCGGAAGCCAGACCGCGCTGTTTTTGGCGCTTTATCTCACCGTTGCGGTGCTGACGGTCTTTACCTCCAACGACATCGTGATTCTGACTTTCACGCCCTTTATCTGCTTTTTTGCGCGGCGGGCGAAGATTGACCCGCTTCCGTATCTGATTGCCGAATTTGTGGCGGCGAACACATGGAGTCTGCTGTTCGTCATCGGCAACCCGACCAACATTTACCTTGCCACGGCGGCGGGGATCGGGTTTGTCCCGTACCTTGCGGTTATGGCGTTGCCGACCTGCATGGCGGGGGTCACCTCGCTTTGCGTTCTGTGGATTCTGTTCCGTCGGAAGCTGCGGAAACCGATGGGGGACGGGGAGACGGAGGCGGAAAAGATTGCAGATCCGCACGAACTGGAACTCGGCGTGTTCCATCTTGCGGGCGCGACGCTGCTTCTGGCGCTCAGTTCCTATCTGCATCTGGAAATGGTCTGGGCGGCGCTCGGCTTTGCGCTGTCACTGGCGGTTCTGACCGTTCTGCTGTTTCTGCACCGCCACGCAAGACCAACGGTCCTGCTCTCGGCGGTCAAGCGTTTGCCGTTTGAGCTGATCCCGTTTGTTCTGTCGATGTTTGTACTGGTACTCGGTATGAACTATTCGGGGCTGACCGAGCGCCTCGCGGCGGTGCTTGTGACCGACCGTCCGATTCTCAGCGTCGGAGTCTCTTCCTTCTTTGCAGCAAATCTCATCAACAATATCCCCATGAGCGTGCTGTTCAGCTCGGTACTGGAGACCGTGACCGACCCGGAGGTTTACCGACAAGGCGTTTTTGCGGCGGTGGTCGGTTCGAATATCGGCGCGTATCTGACCCCTGTCGGCGCGCTGGCGGGCATCATGTGGTCGTCCATTCTGCGGCGTTTCGGAATTCGGTTTTCTTTCCGCAGATTCCTGCTTTACGGAGCGGCAGTTGCAATTCCCACGCTTTTTGCGGCGCTCGCAGGACTGTGGATCGTGCTCGGATGATGTTCTTGACATTTTCTCTGCGATGTGGTATAATAAATATTAGTATGAATCGGATTCTTTGCGGAAAGGCGGTGTGAAACCGACAATGGCGTTTTTTGATATCCGCGATCTGTTTCGGATCGACAAACGGCGCAGAATCCGTCTGGGATTCTGGCTGATTGCGGTGATCGCACTGACGCTTTGGCTGTTTATTCAGAATTACAGGGATGCGGAGCAATCGGCGTATTTTGCCTGCATAATCGCGTCGTTGGCTTTTTTTGCGATAGAACTTGCATGGATTTTTCAAAAGTCCGATTGCAGAATCACGCCGTTGCTCCTCTTTCTGGCGGCTTTTTATCTGATACGGAACAGTCAGTTTTTGCTGATTCTGTTCGGCGTTCCGTTTGATGTACACCATTTGGTGATGATGAAAGCGGAACTGAAAAGCGCGATTGTTCTGACCTCGGTCGGAAACATTTGGGCGGGATTTGCGGGGATTGTCGCAACGGTCCCGCAAAAGGAACTGCCGCCTGTGCGTGTTGCGTCGCAGGACCGTGCCGACAGATACCGACTGTTCATTTTTCTCTGCGTCGGAGGACTTCTGACAGGCGTAATCGCATATTTGCTGGCGGCTTTGCGGCTCTCGTATTTTATATCGGGAGGAATGGCGGAAGTCGGTTTGTTCAACGGGCGTGTGCCTGCAATCTTCCACTGGGCGGAATCGCTGTTTGTGCCGTTCGGCTTTGCGGCGATCACCTTTTACGGAGGGGAGCGCTTCGGCGCGATAACAGCCGGCACGCTGACGGTCTATTTTCTCCTGACGCTTTTTTGCGGAAATCTGCCGCTCGGCGTTGCGGGGCTGTTTTCCA
>CAKSUH010000184.1 GCA_934500855.1 uncultured Eubacteriales bacterium | reverse complement strand
CGCGTACTCGGTCGCGGAAATCAGGTACTGCGCGGGGCGCGTGATGCGAACCACCGAGAAAATGCCGAGGGAGACGGTAAGGAAGCGACGGACACGGTCTCCTCCGGGGTCAGCAAAGCAGATCGGAGCGTCAAAGCCGGTCAGCACCGATTCGGGAAGATCGTCCCCGCGGCAACAGCAACAGCAGTTGCACTCCTCTGCTTTTTCGAGAATGCGGGTGCCGAGCAGAACAGGATCAACCGTCTCCACAACCGCGGTGGGAACACTGCGACTGCCGCAGTTCGGCTTCGGGAGCGAACAGAAGCTGTCGCCGCAACCGTCGGAGCGGTAGGTGTGCGTGTTGGTGTCGCCACCGTAGAGGATTACGCGCTTTTCCAGCGCGGCAATGCCCTCAACTTCCTGCGACCGTCCGCCTCCGACGCAAGCCTCACAGGTCACCCTGATATAGAATCGGATTGTCACCGCATAGAAGCCGCGATTGAACTGAATCGGGTCGATTCCGATGTTCGTCCACATGATTTCCGCGCTCTTGGCACGGATGGCACCGGAACGCTCCAGAATTTCGTTTCCGAAATCCGACAGATACACGCGCACATTCTCGTAACAGTCGCGATCCCGACAGGAATCCAGAACGCGATTGGTTTCGATGCACACGGTTTCTCTGGAGGCTCCGCCGCCACACGGGAATCTGTTTTCCGCCATAACCGTTTTCTCCTTTGATATACTATCGAGAGGGTCTTTCACCTCGTTATCAGTCTATGCCGCCCGCGCTTTTCTGACACTTCCCGACAAAAAAACGAAGGTCCCTGCCCGCTTCGGCAGAAACCTCCGATTTATTTTATACGCGACAGACAGCGCCGTCGGACCGCCGCCTCCCACCGTTCCAAAGCGAACGGAAGCAGCGAAAGAAGCCCGAACGCCGCATAAACCGCAAGAGAAAGCGGCGAGGCGTTCACCCGTCCGATTCTCGGATAGTAGGAAAAAGATGTGACGCCCGCGATCAGACCGGCAACCGTTACCCCCATCAGCCCCACACAGACAGCCAACAGCACCCCGTCCCGAGCCGTAAAGCGAAAAAGCGAAAAGTCGGTTCGTTTCCCTGTTCCGTAGCCGCGCGCTTGCATGGACGCGGCTGTCTCCATCGCGTTTTCCAGTGACCAGCCGATGACGGCGAGAAACACCCGCCCCGTGCATCGGACGCGGGGCATCAGTCCCCTCCCCGCATAAAGTCCCATCGTTTTCTGCGCGGTCTTTACCTGCTTCATCCGACGGCAAAACATCGGGAGGAAGCGGAGCGCCATGGAGAGAACCAGCGCGAGTTTCGGAATGATCCGCGCAAACAGCCACAGGAATTTGTCGCTCGTCATCACCGCGCCGTAGGCTTTACACCACAGCATCACACCCACGATCATGACTCCGACGGCAACGCCGTAAACAAAGGCTTCCAGCGTAATCGGCTTCCCGTTCAGGAAGAACAGCGGTGTGTCTCCGCTGTGCGAAAACAGCGGGTTGGTGATTGCAACCAGCAGGAACATCGGCAGATAGAAGCCGAGGTCCCTTGCTATCGCGCCGCGCCGCGTCCCCGTTGCACAGAAAAGAATCGCGCCGAGCAGAGCAAGCAGGGACAGCACGGGATTGGGGACGAACATTGCCACCGTCAGCACCGACAAAAAATAAAACAGCAGGACCAACGGATGCAGACCCGCAAATGCTTTCATGCCTTCTCACCTCCCCTGCAACGCGTCACGCAATTTTGATATCGGCTCAGTATACCATATTTCCCCCGTTTTTTCAAGTGTTTTTCCTGTTTTTCAAGTGAAAAACAGGAAAAGGTCTTGCAAAAATCGGAAATGTGTATTATAATGGAGATGATTCCATTTGTGTGAGGTTCCGCTATGAAAAAGAAACTGCTTGCAACTCTGGCGCTGACGCTCGGCGTGTCGGTGCTCTCCTCCTGCGCGTCGGTCATCTCCTTCCCCGAGCCTGCCACCGACCCCGGGGTGTCGCTTTGGGAAGAACCGCAACCGGCCGTGCCGAGCGATCCCGCCGCGCTTCTCGGCATCTGGTATTCCGAAAATGTTTCCAATGTGTTCCGTTTCGGCGAGGACGGCGTGCTGACAGTCTGGGGGCTGACTCCGGGCTACTCATACGAATACAGCAATATGGCAACAGGAAGCTACACCTATGACGGCACGACCCTCTCCATGACGCTCGGCAGTGAAAGCGTCACCAATTCCTGCACGGTGAAGGACGGATTCATTGTGATTGACGGAAGCATCAACATGCGGGCGCGGACCGACGAGCCTGCCAAGCATCCCTCCTACCCGCACCCCGATTTCGAGGCGCTTGCCGCAACGCTTCCGCTCCTTTCCGCCGATGCGCTGACGGGACAGAGCGTTTCCGCCGCAAGAATCAGCTTGCAGGCTACGGTCCGGATGAAACAGACCTACTGGCAGAACAAGGAATTGGAAAAGCGTACCGAGGGCACTGCGGTCCTCGGCGACATGGTCAACATCGACTTTATCGGTAAACTGGACGGCATTGAATTTATCGGCGGTTCCGGAAAGGGCGTTGATGTGACGGTTGCTCCCGACACCGGCTATATCCCCGGCTTCTGCGAGGGCATCGCGGGTCATTCGGTGGGCGAAACCTTTGATGTTACGGTCACCTTCCCCGAAAACTACGGAGACAGCAGTCTGGCAGGCAAAAAAGCCGTCTTTACCATGACGCTCAATGTCCTCTACAACTCAACGATTACCGACGAGATGGTTGTCACTTATATGTGGAACAGTTATACGGGCGTTTCCGAATGGGAAAACGCGATCCGCGACGAACTGCTGCGGGATGAAGTCTGGACGCTCATTCCCGCGCTTGCCGGGTTCCGTGACGAGACCGACGCATATCTCTATTACTATCAGGATATGCTGGATTTCTACCATTACTACGCCGCAAGCTACGGGATGCAGTTTGAACAGTTTCTGACCTTTTACGCAGGCAAAACCGTTGCGGATCTGGAGACGGAGAGTCGCGAAACGGCTCGCGGTTATCTTCTTGCCGCTTCGGTGGTCCGCGCGCTGAATCTTACTCCCGAAAAGGAGTGGCTCGCCCGCTATACCCAAACCTACATCGCGGGACTTGTGAAACGCGGATATACCGAAGAGCAGGCGCGCGAAATGATTGCATCCGGAAATGGCTTACACACATTCCGTGCCGCCATGTTGCGGGACCTCGTTGCCGAGCACCTGGTTGCAAACAATACCTTTACCGACTGAATTCCGAAACAAAGCCCGCCCGCCGCATTTTGCGGCGGGCGGGCTTTGTTCAATGGGAGGGCACGGGAATAAGCGCTCCCCAGTTGTGCGTATCGGTATCTTCCCCGATCACAACGCCCTTTCCGGTTTCGGGCGTTCCGACAGCCTCGGTCTTTGCGGACACGCTTTCGCGGTCGATCTCGCTCGGATCATTGGTACAGGATACCGCCGCCGACACCGTTCCGATCAAAAGCAACAAAACCAAAATCCATTTTTTCATCATGCTCCCCTTCTTTCTCAACCGCTTATCGTCAAATAACAGGATACAGCTTGCCCCAGCAGTCGTCCGTATCCTCTTCCAATTTAAAACCTCCCGAATTTGCCGTTGCAAGGATGCTTTCTTCGTCAACCGGGAGCCATTCTCCCTCGGGCGCGGTATAATGCTTCATCATCAAAATTCCTTTTCCGAAATTCAATTTCTTTTTGTACATTATACCATACTTTCCACGCCTTGTCAACCACTTTCGCGCAATTTTCACAAAGAGATTAAGACCTTGGGGCGTTGCCCCAAACCCCATTTAAGAGACTTTTTGAAAAAAGTCCCTTAAAAATCCCCAAAAACTATCCCCCAA
>CAKSUH010000183.1 GCA_934500855.1 uncultured Eubacteriales bacterium | reverse complement strand
ACTTGCGGATAAACCGCTTCTGAAGTCCCGGCAGGCGCTCGAACTCCACTTCTACACCCATATCGCCGCGCGCTACCATGATGCCGTCGCAGTTGGCAAGAATTTCGTCAAAGTGATTGACGCCCTCGATATTCTCGATCTTTGCAACGATACGGATGCGGTGCCCGCCGTGGTAGTCCAGAAATTTGCGCAGAGCAATGACATCCTCCCGCCGACGCACAAAGGACGCAGCCACAAAATCCACATCCTGCTCAATGCCGAAGATCAGGTCCGCCTCATCCTGCGGACTGAGGTATTCCATCTCAATCGGATAGTTCGGAATATTCAGGCTCTTGCGGTCGGAAAGCGTTCCGCCCGCCTCCACGGAGCAGATGATGTCGGTTTCCGTAACTTCCCGGGTCATCAGCGCCACCTTTCCGTCATCCAGAAGAATCCGAACGCCGGGATGAAGCTGTGCGGGAAGCGTGGGGAAGGAAATGCCGACCTCGTGCTCGCTCCCCTCCACCTCGCGGGTGGTCAGCGTAAAGGTTGCGCCGCGATGCAGGGTCGCCTTGCCGCCCGCAAAGGTGCGCAGACGGATTTCGGGTCCCTTGGTGTCCAAAAGCACCGCCGCAGGCAGATGCAGCCGGTCCCGCACGCGGCGGAACATCTCCATCATGTTTTTATGGTATTCATGGTCGCCGTGTGAGAAATTGAAGCGCGCGATGTTCATTCCCGCCCGCAGCATTTCCGCCATCACTTCTTCATTTGCGCAGGCGGGTCCCATCGTGCAGATAATCTTTGTTTTTCTCATTCGGTTATCGCCTCCCGATATTCATACAAATTCAAAAATAATTCCAGTTTATATTATAACACCAAAACAGCCGGGACGGCGATCTCCGTCTTTCTTTTTATCAGAAAATTTACAATTCCTATTTACATTCCGCCGCGGTTGTGGTAAAATAGAAAGGAATTCTATGAAAAAGAGGTCCGAAATGAACAACACAGAACGCTTTCTTTCCGTTTTTCAGGAGAAAATTCACCGTGAGGGCGCCGATAAGCTGCTCGACTACCTCCGCACGGGAACCGATTTCTTCACCGCTCCCGCCTCCACCCGCTACCACGGCGCGCACGAGGGCGGACTTCTGGAGCACAGCCTCAATGTGTACGACTGCCTGTGCGATATTCTGGCGCGCCCGCGCATGAAGGAGGTCTACGGGCTTTCCTACAGCGACGAAAGCATCGCGATCGTCTCGCTTCTGCACGATGTCTGCAAAACCAACTTCTACAAGGTCGGCACGCGCAACCAGAAGGACGAAACGGGACGCTGGGTCGCGGTCCCTTACTACTCCATCGAGGACACACTCCCCTACGGACACGGCGAAAAATCGGCTTACATCGTTTCGGGCTTCCTGCGCCTGACCCGCGAGGAAGCGTTTGCAATCCGCTACCATATGGGCTTCTCGGGCACCGAGGACCCCGGGAATGTCGGAAAGGCGTTGGAAATGTTCCCGCTCGCCTACGCGCTGGTCTGCGCGGACATGGAAGCGGCATTCCTGATGGAGGGCAAGCTGACCCCGCCCGCCGATGCGGTGAAGCCGTGAGAGGTACGCCGCAAGCTCGCGCGGCATGGATCCGCGCCGCCTATTTCGGAATCTTTCCGACCGGAATTCTTTCCCTCTTCCTCGGATTCTACCCACACCTGTTCTTTACCTCGGGCGGAGAGCTGTTCGATTCGGTCAGCTATTTCCGCTTTCTCGGAAATCTTCGCGAGACCTGCCTCTCGGCTCTGGACGGAACCGCTTCCGTCTCGCCGGACGCGGTACGGTTTTCTTACATCATGATCGCTTTCTGGGGACTGACCTGCATCCTCATGGTGTGGTACGCGCTTTTCCTGCTCTCCACCGCGCTTCTGGCTTCGGTTGCGCTGACTCCGCGCGCCGCATCCCCTCTGCTGAACCGTTGCAAGCGGCTCTACCGCATTCTCGTCCCCGCGCGCGGCGTGTTTGTGTTTCTCTCCCTCGTCCCCTCTCTGCTCTCCTGTCTGCCTTGGATCTTTACCGCGTTTTACAAAGCCGTTCTCGGGCAATCTGCGGTTCTGCACTATGACCTTCTGCCAGATGTCATTCCGCTCTCCCTCCTCTCGCTTCCGTTTGTCGTGCTCTTTCTTCTGACCCTTCCCGATCAGCGCGACCTGAAACTCGATCTGTTCCGGATTTACAAGGTGGGGAAATAATAGAAAGGAAGGTCGCAGGGCGTTGCCCCGCACCCTACTTAGGAAACTTCTTAAAAGAAGTTTTCCTAAGAACCTTCAAGAATTTCCCCCAATGGCAGGATTCCGCAGAGAATCCTGCCATTGGGGGAAAGTTTTTGAGGATTTTTAAGGGACTTTTTTTAAAAAGTCCCTTAAATGGGGTGCGGGGCAACGCCCTGCGACCTTTCTTTCTATTATTCTCTCTTCTCTGTAAATTCAAAGCAGGTAATTTTTTGTACATAGCGAATAAAAAAACACATTTCTTTTTTGGAGGAATTGGGATATAATAAAGACAACGACGGAAAGTCGAAAAAAACGGAGGTACACTCAAAATGAAAAAGCAACTCGCACTCATCCTTTCCCTTGCTCTCGCGCTGACCATGCTGGCAGGTCTGGTCTCCTGCAAGAAAGACAACTCCGATGGTGAAGTTTCGGTCTTCTATTACACCTACAGCGACACCTACATTTCCAGTGTTCGTTCCGAGATGGACGCTATGCTCAAGAAAGCCGGACTCAAGTATCAGAACTATGACGCAAACGGCAACCAGACCACCCAGACCGAGCAGATTACCACTGCTCTGGCAAAGAACTCCCGCCTTCTGATCGTCAATGTCGTTGACTCCGGATCGGACGATGCGGCGCAGAACATCGTCGACCTTGCAAAGGCGAAGAATGTTCCCGTTATCTTCTTCAACCGCTCGGTGAACGAAAAGGTCGTTTCTTCCTATGAAAAGTGCGTGTTCGTCGGAACCGACTATGAGGAAGCAGGTCACCTGCAGGGCAAGATGATCGGTGACTATGTGCTTAAGAACTACGACAAGCTCGACCTGAACGGCGACGGCAAGATCAGCTACGTTATGTTCAAGGGTCAGGAAGGCAACATGGAAGCTATCGCTCGTACCCAGTACGCGGTTGAGGACGCAAACAAGATCCTGACTGCGGCAGGCAAGTCCGAGCTGGTGTTCTTCGACAGCCACAACACCAACAAGTATCAGGTTGACCAGAACGGTCAGTGGTCCTCCGCTGCGGCAACGGACTATATGAACACCAACCTGAGCCAGTTCAACGAAGGAAACAGAAACATGATCGAGTTGGTTATCGCCAACAACGACGAGATGGCGCTCGGCGCGATCACTTCCCTTCAGACAAAGGGCTACAACAAAGCAGGCGGCAAGCTGATCCCCGTATTCGGTGTTGACGCAACCGAGGCTGCGAAGAACGCGATTAAGGAAGGCTCGATGGTCGGTACCATCAAGCAGGATGCCGCAGGTATGGCTGAAGCCATCACCACCATCGCGCAGAACATGCTGAACAGCAAGTCCTTCTTTGAGGGCATTACGGCTGAGAATGTTGTCGGTACCTGGAGAGTCAATATCCCCTACGCAACCTATCTCGGCGAATAAGAGAATCAGATCATAAACCCACACACCGGAGCGGCTTTTCAGCCGCTCCGGCAGAAATCCATCCGGAAAGGCAGGATTCCTCTGTATGAACGAAACTACTGAACGAACAACTGCGGCACCGGTGCTTCTCCGCATGGAAGAAATCGAAAAATCTTTCCCCGGAGTCAAAGCACTTGACCGCGTCAGCCTGACCGTTAAAGCAGGCACGGTTCACGCACTGATGGGCGAAAACGGCGCAGGTAAATCCACGCT
>CAKSUH010000182.1 GCA_934500855.1 uncultured Eubacteriales bacterium | reverse complement strand
CTCTCCCTCCAAGGTCTTTCCTTCCCCTCCAAGACCTTTCCCTCACTCCAAAGCAACCTCGCAGGTCGCGCGGGAAGAAAAGGTGTCGAGAAGAAGCGAGGCATTGTCGGAAAGACGAACGCGTAACCGAGCGTCACAGCTTTCCCGAATCCGCCGCTCCATCCGTCCGAGCACAGGAGCGTGCAACGACAGACCGTCCGAGAGCGGCGCAAAATCCAGCTCCAGAGAAAGCCGTCCCTGCCGCAAAAGAAGGTGCCGAGGCGAACAGTCCGCAATCCGCACTCCACGGTAGGTCGCAAATCGGTATTCGCGCCCGGCGAGCATCACCACCGCCAGACAACCCGTGAACGAAAAGCCGAGAAACGGAATGTGCGCCACCGCCGCCATCACCGAAAGAGGAACGGGGCAATCGGTAAAATCGTTGCACTGCAACCAAAGATAGGAGCGCGGGAACGATCGCCCGCAGTCCTTCTCGCAGTAGCCCGTTGCGCCGTCAAACGCGTGCGGAATGCCGTCCACCGTGATAAGACCGCTCACCGTGTGCGACATACTCACCACGCCATGGCGGCATTGCATCGGCAACCGTGCAAACGGTCCCATAATGTCGGAGCAAAGCGGCGTCAGCCCCTCGTAACGGAGCGCCCCTTCAACGCCCGGGAGCGACACGCGAATGCCGTGCGGCGAAAAGAGACAGTCTCCCGTCCGTACCGTGTCCCCGTCCGCCGCGAAATCGGGCATCGGGAAATTCCGTACCCCGGAAGAGTCGATCAGCTGAACAAACGCACCGTCCGCCGCACGCCCGGGAATCAACGCAAGCATATAATCCCCCGCACGCTGTTTGTAGTACCACCCCTCAAATCCGCGTCCCGACAAAGACTCCCCTCCCCTCGGACTTGCCGCACGGCAAGCCTTTCTTTTTTGCTTTTTGCTGTTGCGGTTATTATGCGCGGGCGGAACGGTTGCTATTCACCATCAAAACCGCACCGTTCCCCCTCTCCCGTAAGCCCTGCAAAAATTTCTCCCCCGCCCCCGCGGTTCGACAGAAAAAGCGCGCCCCGGCGTGTATAATAAAGGCAATCGGAGAATGAACGGAGGACGGATATGGATGTTTATGTGGACCTGTACTTTCTCATCAACGCGAGCATGGACCTTTTGTGCCTTGCCATGACGGCGGCAATCCTCCACCGCGCCGCAAAACGATGGCGACTGCTCCTTGCGGCGGTTCTCGGCGGCGCGTATGCGGTCGGAATCCTGTTGGCGGGCATCGGCGGCGTGACGGGCGTCCTGCTCGACCTCTGCATGGCAGTCCTTCTCGCGGCGGCCGCCTTCGCAACGCGCGGCGGGAGCGCAGGACGACTGCTCCGAAGCGCGGGCGCATATGCGCTTCTTTCCGCCCTCCTCGGCGGTCTGATGACCGTCCTTTACCGCTTCCTCAACCGCCTCAATCTTCCGCTCGAAGCCCTGCAGGGCGACGGGCTCTCCGCATGGATGTTCGCCGTCCTCGCGGCGGTCGCGGGCTTCTTCACCCTGCGCGGCGGGAAGCTGTTCCGCAGGTCGGGCGCAACGCGCGCCGTCGGGTTGGAAATTACCGTTGAAGGACAGACCGCACGCCTTTGCGCGCTGGTCGATTCGGGAAACCTTCTGACCGATCCGCTCAGCGGCAGAAGTGTCATCCTTGCCGACCCCGCCAAGCTGACCCCGCAGCTTCCGCCCGGTCTGCCCGCCGCTCTGGCGCACCCGACCGACGCGCCGGAAAAGTATGCCCGCCGCGTGCGGCTGATTCCCGCGCGGACCGCCACGGGAGAGGGTATGCTCGCGGCTTTTGTCCCCGACCGCCTGACGGTCATCGACGGAAAAGAGCGAACCGAGGCAAACGATCTGATTGCGCTCGCCCCGCTCGGTGACGCGGCGAAGGGCTTTGCCGCACTGATTTCACTTGAATAAATCCAAACGCAAAGGAGATAGAAGAAAACCATGAATCTGTTTGTACGGTTTCGGAACTGGCTTGCATCGAAAGTTCGGAAGAAAGGCGTTTACTACATCAACGGTCCCGAAGTTCTGCCGCCGCCGCTCGACCGCGAAGAGGAGGCGTACTGGATCGCGCACATCGACGAAGAGCACGCGCGCGATGTGTTGGTCGAGAGGAACCTGCGCCTGGTCGTATTCATCGCCAAGCGCTTTGAAAACACAGGAACGGGAATCGAGGACCTGATCTCCATCGGAACGCTCGGGCTGATCAAAGCCATCGGGACCTTTCACGCCGACAAAGGCATCAAGCTGGCAACCTACGCCTCGCGGTGCATCGAAAACGAGATTCTGATGTATGTCCGCAAGCGGAGCGGGCATCGGTGCGAGGTGTCGATGGAGGAGCCGCTGAACACCGACTGGGACGGGAACGAACTGCTGCTCTCGGATGTGCTGGGAAGCGAGGAGGACGGGGTCGCTTACGAACTGGAACGCGAGGAGGAGCGCGCGGCGGTGCGGCAGGCGGTGGCGGCGCTTGATCCGCGCGAGCGGGAACTGATTGAGTTGCGCTACGGCTTTACGGGAACCGAACTGACGCAGAAAGAGGTAGCGGACCGCCTCGGAATCTCGCAATCCTACATTTCGCGTCTGGAAAAGCGGACGCTGGCGCATCTGCGGGAGGCAATCGGCGGAAAGATTTGAAGCGCCGCGCGTAAAATGCGCGTTTTCCCCTTTACAAAGCGCGAAAAATGTGATACAATAGAACGGAAAGAAATTGTTGCCCGCAAGGGCACGGAGAAGGAGAAAAAGATGTCACATTTGGAAAAGTTTCGTGCGGCGTTGGCGGAAAAAGGCGCAGACGCGGCTGTGATCGGAAGCAAGCTCAATCAGAGATACCTCTCGGATTTCGATTTTGACGACGGCTTTGTGCTGGTTACAAAAGGGCAATCCTACCTCATCACCGATTTTCGGTATGTCGAGGCGGCAAACGAACAGCGCGATCCCGGGCTGGAGGTCCTGACCCCCAATTTCGGGATGCTGAACTGTATGCGGGAGCTGCTGCACGAAAACGGTTGCCGCACGGTCATGATCGAGGAGGACACGCTCTCTTTCGGCGATTACGAAAAATACTGCGAGAAGTTGGGCGAGGTGAAGCTGATTTCGGGTGCCTCGGCGCTTCTGAACGAACTGCGGCTTTACAAAGACGAGCGCGAACTGGAACGGATGGTACGCGCACAGGCGATCACCGACGCGGCGTTTACGCATATCGTCAACTTCATCAAACCCGAAATGACCGAAATCGAGGTGGCTCTGGAGCTGGACTTCTTCATGCGGCGGAACGGTGCCGACGCGCTCGCGTTTGAGACGATCGCGGTATCGGGGACCTCTTCCTCGCGCCCGCACGGCGTTCCGGGCAGGAGAAAGCTGGAAAAGGGCTTCCTGACGATGGATTTCGGCGCGCAGATCGGCGGCTACTGCTCCGACATGACGCGGACGCTTGTCATCGGTCGCGCGGATGCGGAAATGAAGAAGCTCTACAACACGGTTCTGCGTGCGCAGACCGAATCCCTTGCGGCGTACTGCGAGGGCGCTTCCTGTGCGGCGCTTGACAAAATCGCGCGGGACATCATTGACGGGGTCCCCGAATACCGCGGAACCTTCGGGCATTCGCTCGGGCACGGCGTGGGACTGTTCATTCACGAAAATCCCCGCGTTTCGTCGCGTGCGGGAGATGCGGTTCTCGCCCGCGGAAATGTTGTGACCTGCGAACCCGGCATTTATCTGGAGGGCAAGTACGGTTGCCGCATTGAGGACATGGTAGCGATCCGTCCCGACGGCTCCGTTTACAATTTCACCCACAGCACAAAGGAATTGATTGAAGTGTGAGGTAGACCTTGGGGAGGGAGGGAACCCCCTTTCGGA
>CAKSUH010000181.1 GCA_934500855.1 uncultured Eubacteriales bacterium | reverse complement strand
CCTTGGGGTATTTGTCAAGAGGGTTTCGCAAATTTTATCCGGAATTTTTTTCTTTTTCTTCTGTTTCCGACCTGCCGCGCAGCAGCGCGCTGACCGCCAAAACCGCAACGGGTCCCAGCGCCATACCGAGGAATCCGAACCACCGCCACCCCGCATAGCCCGCAATCAGCGCCGCCAACGGATGCACGCCGAGGCTCTTTCCGATCAGTCTCGGCTCGATGATCTGCCGCAGAACCGTTACCGCCGCAAAGAGGATGAGCAGACCGAAGCCGAGATGGAAATTCTTCCGCAACAACTCGATGATTGCCCACGGGACAAGAACCGTCCCCACGCCGAGCACGGGCAAAAAGTCCACCACCGCGACAAGGAGCGACAGCAGGAACGCATACCGCACCCGCAGGATCAGAAACCCGATGAACAACTGAACGAAGGTCACAAACAGGATCAGCAGGTACGCGCGCAAGTAGCGCAGGGACACCGCCTTTGCCCGCGCGCGCAGGGACGGAATTTTTTCCGCCAAACGGCGGGGCAGATGCGCGGTCAGAAACTTTCCCACCTGCCCAGGCTCCACGCAAAAATAGAAGCCCGCAATCACGGTCACCAACACGAACAGGAGCGCCGCCGGCATTGCGGAGATCAGTTTTCCCGCTAGCCCCGGCAGTTTTGCGCTGAGCGCGCCCGCAAACGAGGAGAGCATTTCCCCCATCATCGCGTTGAACTCCTCGCGGAACATTTCGTATTTCTCCCCGACCTCGGCGCGGCGGAACAGCCCCACGCCCGCCGTGATTTTGCCGAACCAGTCAAAGGCTTCTCCGCTCTCTGCGCTCTCTGCGCTCTCTGCGCGCTCTGCGCGCTCTGCGCTCTCTCCGCTCCCGCCGAAATGTCCCTCCGCAAGGAGCGCGGCGAGCAGATCCTCCAGTTCCCGGATTCCGCGCGCAACGCCTGCGGAAATGCCCGCGACAAGAAGCCCGATGGTCAGCACCAGAAGCAGGACCGCCCACACTTTTCGCGGAACGCGCGTTTTTCCCGCCAGCGCGTTCGCCGCGGGAGAAACCGCCAGCGACAGTCCCCATGCAAGCACGAACGGCAACAGCACGCCGAACAGAAGCCGCACGCCAAACAGCACCGCCGCCACACCTGCCGCCGCGCAGATTACAATCGCGGCGCGCGTTTCCCATTTCCGTTCCATTCCCATTCCCTCCGCGCAGTCGGGTTTTCCGTACCGTACCGTTCCGTCCCGATTCTATCTTATTTTATCCGCTTCGGTTGTAAATTATTTCTCAATTTACCCGAAAGCCTTGACACGGTGCGCGTTTTCTGCTAAAATAGACATAATCGTAAGAAAGGAAGTCCAACTATGAAAAACCGTTTTTCCCGCATTGCCACCGCAATTGCAACCGCAAAGCCCTTTCTGCTTCTGGCGGTTGCGGTTCTCCTTCTGACCTGCACGCTGTCCGCCTGCGGAAAGAAAGCCAAGTATGTCACCATGACCGTTCGGTATGTTGATAAGAACGGCGAGGAGCAGACCGGCGACATCGTTATCAAACTCCGTCCCGACGCTGCCCCGATTACCGTTGACAACTTCGAATCGCTCGTTTCCTCGGGCTTCTATGACAACCTGACCTTCCACCGCGTCTACTCGGGCTTCATGATTCAGGGCGGCGACCCGGACGGCAACGGCTCGGGCGGCTCCGAAAAGACCATCAAGGGCGAATTTTCCGCCAACGGCGTAAACAACCCCCTCAGCCACAAGCGCGGCGTGGTTTCCATGGCGCGGTCGAGCAACTACAACTCCGCCTCCAGCCAGTTCTTCATCTGCCACGCTGACAGCACCTTCCTGGACGGCAATTACGCCGCGTTCGGCGAGGTCGTTTCGGGCATGGATGTTGTGGACGGCATTGCCGGCACCGAGGTTGTCGCCAACAGCGGCGGCGAAATGACCAAACCCGTCACCGCACCCGTCATCCTCAAAGCCACGCTTTCCGATACCGCTCAGGACGGAAACTGACCGACCCCCGCGCGCAAAAAGCAAAAAAAGGAACACCGCCGCTTGGCGATGTTCCTTTTTGTTTGCCCATCCGGGCGACCCGCAACGGCTTTTTACGGTCGCCCGGCGCTGTTTTTCGTTTTTCGGGGTCGCTTTTACCGTTTCATCACGACAATCGGTCCCGAAGAAACCACCGAGTAGCCGTGCGCCAGATAGGCGGCGCGGTACTTTTCCCAACCTCTGTAGCGCGCGTCGATCACAACATAATCCACATCGGGCTTGTTCCCGTGGTAGGCAAGCTCGTAAATTACCTCGCGGTCGGCGATGTGCGCCAGCAGGAAGGTCGAGCAGTTCACCGACGCGTCGTCGGGAATCGTGTCGAGAATCTCCTCCATCTCCGCATAGGACTGCTTCCCGTTCTCCCACCGCGTGCGGTAGCTTCCCAGAACCGGCGTGACAGAAAACAGATAGAAGCAAAGCGTGCAGGCGGCGGCAACCGAGAGAAGCGAACGCCGCCAACCCGAAGCGATGTCGGTCAGATTCAGAATCAGGGCATAGAACAGGAACGCCGCAATGCCGAAATGATACTGGAAGCCCGAATGGTATTGATACTGATAGTAGGTCAGAAAATTGACCAATACGGGCGCAACCAACAGCCACCGCGAAGCCTTCTTCGTGCAGAACGGAAGCATCCCGAGCGGCAGGAACAACTGGCAGAAATAGGTGATCTTCTCCCACGACGACTTCGAAGTCGTAAACAGCTGCGTCAAGAGATAGCCCGGGTTGACGAGTGCCGTCCGAACCGCGCCGAGCAAGCCGTCCTCCTTGTCATAAATCAGGTTGTCAAAGCGGTTGACCATCATCCCAAGTCCGTAGGTTTTGAGCAGGTACGCCGTCAGCGCAAAGTAGCCGCCCGAGAGCACCGCAAGCCCGATTCCCTCCTTCACGCGCCGCCGTCCGAGCATCATGTACAGCGCAAAGAACAGCAGATAGATTGCCGCGTCCTCCTTGACCGACAGCACGAGAAGCGCCGAGACAAGCATCGGAATCGGATGCCGCGCCTCGAAGAAATAAAAGGTCAGAAGCAGGAACAGCGTGAGGAAGCAGTTCTCGTGAATGTCATAGAAGCACCCCGTTGCAAGAAGCGGATAAAACGCATACAACAGCGACACCCCAAGCGTCAGCTTGCCCGAAAACCCGAACCGACGGCAGAGCAGAAGCACGGGAACAATGCCGAGCATCAGCACCACAGCCTGTCCGATCTGTAGCGTCTCAGGCGTGGGGAACAGACACCACGCGGGATAAAGCAGATACCAGACAGGCGAAATATGCACCGCAAAGTGCGACAGAAGTCCGTCCCGCTCCGAGGTGCAGAGCGGAAGCCCCGTCCGCTTCATGTTGCAGAACATATTCACGAACAGTCCGAAATCGAAGTTCGGTGACGAAAAGGTCTTGTAGCGCAGACAGGTGATCCCCGCTATGACCGCGCAGGAAACGCCCGCCGCCGCGACCGCAAGCACGACCGCCAACCCGCGCGGAATGCGGATGCGATCCAAAAGCGCACGGTTCTCATGCAGTGTGTACAGCACGAACAGGCAGTACACGAGAGAGACGGCAAGCAGGAACAGCACCTCATACTGATTCTCCCCCGAAGGCGCGTTCCCGAGCCAGACCCCCACACAGACCGTCGCGCCGCCGAGCAGGAACCACGAGTCGGTTTGCAGGCGGCGCAACAGCACCGCCATGCCCGAGAACAGCGCAAACAGGACCGCAACCGCCGCCGCAAGTTCCCACAGCTTCACGGTCTGACCGTAAGCAAGCGATGCAAATCCGGGATCCCGCACAAGACGGTATCCCGTCACCCAACACCACGCGGCAACCGCGCGGCAGAGCAGACGGTCCGGTGAC
>CAKSUH010000180.1 GCA_934500855.1 uncultured Eubacteriales bacterium | reverse complement strand
TGATAAGGACCATATGGTCATCATCTCGCCCGATGAAGGTGCGATGTCGCGGTGTATGTATTATTCTTCGGTGCTTGGATTGGATATCGGTATGTTCTACAAGCGCCGCAACTATTCGATTGTCATCAACGGCAGAAACCCGATCGAAGCGCATGAATACCTCGGTCAGGACCTGCACGGAAAAGATGCAATCGTTGTTGACGATATGATCTCGTCGGGCGAATCCATGCTCGATGTCTGCCGTCAGCTCAAGGAAAAAGGCGCGAACCGCGTATTCTGCTTTGCAACCTTCGGTCTGTTCACCGACGGATGCGATAAATTCGATCAGGCTGCCTCCGAAAAGGTCTTTGATAAGGTCTTTACCACCAACCTGACCTACCGTCGCCCCGAGCTTGCCTCCAAGTCGTGGTATGTTGAGGTCAATATGTGCAAGTATGTGGCATACCTGATTGACACGCTCAACAATGACGAAACCATCAGCGCGCTCCTGAACCCCGTCAAGCGGATTCAGACTCTGATGGACAAGCACCGCAGTGCGCAGGCGTCCCAGATGAAGATGGAGTTCGAGGATCAGAACTGATCCGGAGAAAAAGATTTCGCATATCCGAAAACGGCTGTTTCGACAGCCGTTTTTGTTGCGTGCGGAAAGGGGAAAAATCCGGGCGGCGGTTTGTAAGGGCAATGCTGTTGCCAAAGAAAACGCAAACGAAGCGGTTGGACGCGATTTTTTTGTTTGTTCTGACGAAATTTCGCTTTTTTTGAAAAAGAAGCACAAGATGTTGTGGTTCCAACATACAACAGCCCATAAATATGGTATACTGTACGCAACACTTGCAGACTGCGAAAGGGGGCGAAACGGATGACGGGACGCATTCATTCCTACGAAACACTCGGCGCGGCAGACGGTCCCGGCTTGCGGTTCGTCCTGTTTTTGCAGGGGTGCGGGTTGAGATGCCTGTATTGCCACAACCCCGATACATGGCGCGCGGACGGCGGCAAAACCGTTTCTGCCGAGGAGATTGCGGAGGAGGTTGCCAGATACCGCAACTATTTCGGCAGGAGAGGGGGCTTCACCGCAAGCGGGGGGGAACCGCTTTTGCAATTGGATTTTCTCTGCGAGCTGTTCGGACGACTGAAGGAAAAGGGAATTTCCACCGCGCTCGATACCGCCGGAGCACCTTATCGGGCGGAGGACAGCCGCTATGACGCACTGCTTCGGGTGACCGATCTGGTTCTTTTGGACATCAAGCATATTGACAATGCCGTTTGCGAAAGACTGACGGGGCACGGGAATTCCGCAACGCTCGCGTTTGCCGAGCGGCTTTCACGGGAGGGGATCCCAATGTGGATCCGACAGGTTCTGGTCCCCGGTTGGACCGACAGCGAAGAGGATCTGCAAAAAACGCGGCGGTGGATTGACGGACTTTCCGCCGTGGAGCGTGTGGAGGTGCTTCCGTATCACACGCTTGGGCGGGGAAAATACGAAAAATTACAGCTTCGGTATCCTCTTGAAGGAACCCCGACGCCCGACGCGGAAGCGATAAGAAGAGCGGAAAAAATACTGATCGGCAATCCGGAATATACCACGGCAAGCCGTAAAAAGGAGAACATATGAATAATCAGGCTTGGAGGGGATTCTGTCCCGGAAAATGGAGCAACGGAGAGATTGACACGCGCGATTTCATTCAGCGAAACTATACGCCCTATGTGGGAGACGGTTCTTTTTTGGCGGGTCCGACCGCGGCAACGGTTGCGCTCTGGAATGAAATTCTGGAGTTGTCCGACAGGGAACAGGCGGCGGGCGGCGTTCTTGACGCGGACAACACCATTGTTTCCGCCGTCAACAGCCACGCGGCGGGTTACTTGGATCGTACACTGGAGAAAATTGTCGGGTTACAGACCGATAAGCCCTTCAAGCGTCCGATGCACCTTTCGGGAGGGCTTCGCATGGCGGAGCAGTCGCTGAAGATGTACGGCTATGAAATCGACCCGCAGGTCGAGGCGTTCTATCGGAGCAATCGGAAAACGCATAATGACGGTGTGTTTGACGCATATACACCCGAAATGCGGCACGCACGCACGGCGCATATCCTGACGGGACTTCCCGACGCTTACGGCAGAGGGCGGATCGTGGGGGATTACCGCCGCGTGGCATTGTACGGCGTGGATTTTCTGATTGCCAAAAAGGAAGAGGACAAGGCGCAGATCGACGGGGATATGACGCCCGAAAAAATCCGTGATCGTGAAGAAATCGCCGAGCAGATTCATGCGCTGAATGCGCTCAAGGAAATGGCGGCGGCATACGGCTGTGACATTTCCAAGCCTGCCGAAAACGCGCAGGAAGCGGTTCAGTGGCTGTATTTCGGCTATCTGGGCGCGGTCAAGGACCAGAACGGCGCGGCAATGAGCATTGGCAGAAACACCAACTTCCTTGACATCTATATCCGGCGCGATATGGAAAACGGAACGCTGACCGAAGAGGGTGCGCAGGAGCTGATCGACCAGTTCGTGATGAAGTTGCGGATTGTCAAATTCATGCGCACCAAGGAATACAACGAGCTGTTCTCGGGCGACCCGACATGGATCACCGAGTCCATCGGCGGCATGGGCTGCGACGGCAGACCTCTTGTGACCAAGACCTCCTTCCGCATTCTGCACACACTGGTCAACCTCGGACCTGCGCCCGAGCCGAACCTGACCGTGCTCTGGAGTGAGCGCCTGCCCGAAAACTTCAAGAAATTCTGCGCGGAGATTTCGGTCAAAACCTCCTCCATTCAGTATGAGAGCGATGACCTGATGCTCCCCGAAATGGGCGATGACTATTGCATTGCCTGCTGTGTGAGCAGTATGCGGGTCGGAAAAGATATGCAGTTCTTCGGCGCGCGGGCAAATTTGGCAAAATGTCTGCTTTACGCCATCAACGGCGGACGGGATGAGCTTGTGACCGATAAAAAAACAGGAGAACCGTTGCAGGTCTCTCCCGAATACCGTCCGATTGAGGGGGACGGTCCGCTTGATATTGCGGAGGTCGCGGCGAAGTTCGATTGCATGATGGACTGGCTGGCGGGGCTGTATGTCAACACGCTGAATCTGATCCACTATATGCACGATAAGTATTCCTACGAGGCGCTGGAAATGGCGTTGCACGACACCAAAGTGCGCCGCTTCTTCGCGACGGGTATCGCCGGGCTTTCCTGCGCGGTTGACTCGCTGTCCGCAATCCGTTACGCAAAGGTGTACCCGATCCGCAACGAAAAGGGACTGGTAACCGATTTCCGCATCGAGGGTGACTTCCCGAAGTACGGTAACAACGATGACCGTGCCGATCGGATCGCCGTGGAGTTGGTGCGAACCTTCATGAAGAAGATTGCGTCCCACGAGACCTACCGCGAGTCGGTTCCCACCATGTCGATTCTGACCATTACTTCAAATGTGGTATACGGAAAAAAGACCGGCGCCACTCCGGACGGTCGCCGCGCGGGAGAGCCGCTTGCCCCCGGCGCAAATCCGATGCACGGCAGAGACAGCCGCGGCGCGCTTGCTTCTCTGGAATCGGTTGCAAAACTGCCGTATGAGTATGCGCGGGACGGAATTTCCAACACCTTCAGCGCAACGCCGTCCTCGCTCGGTCGGAGCGATGCGGAGCGCACGGAAAACCTTGTGGATATGATCGACGGTTATGTCCGTTCGGGCGGATATCATCTGAACATCAATGTGTTCAATCGGGAAATGCTGCTTGACGCACAGAAGCACCCTGAAAAGTACCCGCAGCTGACGATCCGCGTCAGCGGATACGCGGTCCGCTTCAATAAGCTGACGCGCGAACAGCAGGACGAGGTCATCTCGCGCACGATTCACGAATCCATGTAAAAGAACGCCCTGCCGCACTGCGGCAGGG
>CAKSUH010000179.1 GCA_934500855.1 uncultured Eubacteriales bacterium | reverse complement strand
CCTCGGTCAGGTTGCGGTTGAAATCCCACTTGATGTAATCGACACCGCATTCGTCAATGATCGTGCTGATGCGCCCGTAAAGGTAATCCCGTACCTCGGGACGGGTCATGTCGAGAACATATTGATGGCGCCCCTCGGAAAGCGGACGGTTTTCGCAGTGCAGTGCCCAGTCGGGATGCGCGCGGTACAGGTCGCTGTCGGGGGAGATCATTTCCGGCTCGAACCAAAGCCCGAACTTCAGCCCCAGCCCGTGAATCCGCTTCACCAGCGCGGCAAGTCCGCCCTTCAGTTTCTTTTCGTTGACAAACCAGTCGCCCAGCGCGCATCTGTCGTTGTCGCGCTTGCCGAACCAGCCGTCATCCAGAACCAGCATCTCGATACCGAGACGCGCGGCTTCCTCTGCCAGAGCGTAAATTTTCTTCTCGTCAAATTCAAAGTAGGTTGCTTCCCAGTTGTTGACAAGGATCGGGCGGCGCTCGGTTTTCCACTTGCCGCGCACCAGATGGTTGGCGTAGAGCCTGTGGTAGGTGCGGCTCATGTCGCCGAAGCCGCGGGAGGAAAAGACCGTGACCGCTTCCGGCGTTTCAAAAACCTCGCCCGGATCGAGTTTCCAACGGAATCCGTCCGGGTGAATGCCCATAAGGATCCGTCCGCCGCCGTCCGCATCGGTTTCCGCGGAAGCGAGAAAATTACCCGTATAGATCAGGCTGAAGCCGCAAACATCGCCCGCCGTTTCGGTTGCGGACCGTTCGGCAAGTGCGAGAAAGGGGTTGTGCATATGGGAGGAGGCTCCGCGCAGGCTTCCCACCGCCTGTGTACCGTGCATGATCGGGACGCGTTCGAACTGCCGCTCCCTTGCCCAGTCGCCGTAGAGGTGGACTACATCCGCATCCCGCACATCGTCAAAATCCACGCAAAGACTGAACGCCCGCTCCAACTCCATCGGCTGTGCCGAGGCGTTTCGGACGGCAACTCTGCGCGCAATGGCGGAAAGATTGCGGAATACCGTATAGAACAGCGTAACTTCGGCACCGCTCACCGCATCGCGGCAAAGAATTTCCAGCGTGTCGGCTTCCCGTTCGGTTGCGTAGGTGGCGGGCTGACCCGCGAGCGCGGGCTTTCCCGCATAGATGCGATGGGAAACATAGGTGATGTCGGTATCAAGCGTTCCCGTATCCGCGCGGCGGACTGCAAGCGCGGTTCCGCGGCAATCGGCACAGCCGAAGCAGGGATATTCCATCGGCGTGACATCCGGGCTGAAATACTCCGAGCCGTTGAGCGGGGGATGTGCATGAAAGGACGCGTGGTGGGTAACGACGGCGAGCTTTTGCAGGTCGGTGTCGGAGATGTGCGAGCCGTAGAAAATGTGCTGCAGATATCCGAATTCGTTGACGCGGAAAGCGTAGCTTGAATCCTTGGCGTCCAAGCGGAAGGTTTTGGTTTGCTCGTTGTAAAGTATCGGCATAAGCGAATCCTTTGCTCATTGTTTTTTTTTGAAGTCTATATCATTTTACCATACCCGTGCGGAAAAATCAAGGGGGCAGGGAGATTTTCATCGGAGGTTCCGCATTTCTTTCGGAATTCTTTACCCGCAGGAACGCAAAGTCGGAAGCACCGCTGAGAAAAAGGCTCCCGGAAGGGAGCCTTTTTCGGTCTTTGTTATTCCAACGCGCCTGTTTCAAGCGGATTCGGACCGCCGCCCTGCAACGCCTTCATCATTTCCTGATACCATTCGTCGGCAAACTCCTTGCCAACGGTCTTTTCCAGCCAACGATACATCCAGTCGATGACCTTTTGGTCGGTGGAGAGATCGGGAGCACCGGGCGTATCGGAAGAGGATGTCATGGCGGCAATGATGACGAGGATGACGATCAGAAGTGCGACAATGCCGAGGACCAGACCCGCGATGGCTTTTCCGTTGCTTCCGTTCCGTTTCAGGGAGATTGCCGAGAATACGATGGCAAGAACAGCGCAAATGCCCGCAATGGGGTAGAGACAGCAACAGCAGGGGCAGGACAGCACCAATGCGACAATGCCGAGCACCAACGATGCGGTTGCGTAGCCGTCGCTCTTTTTCTTTTCGGGCTTGGGCGGCATCGGGGACCCTTCAAAATTGAACTGATTATCCATGGAAATTACTCCTTTTCGTTCAGACTGTCTTCATTATAGCACAACACGCGGAAAAATACAATCGTTTCGGCAAATTTTCCCGAAAAATCTTTTCAAACCGTCCGTTTTGTGCTATAATAATAGAAATGCAGGGAACGGGGGAAAATAGGATGAAAAACAGAATTGACCGCAAAACGGCAAAGCGGTTTGCGCTGTTCCATCTGATTCCGCTTGCCTGTGCCGCGCTGTTTCCGCTTTATCGGCGGCTGGTCGGACTTCTTCCGCAGAACATGACGGGGTGCATCCTACACGATTGGCTGTTTCTCTACTGTCCGCTGTGCGGCGGAACGCGTGCCGCCGAGGCACTTTTGCGGCTGAATTTTGCGGCGGCTTTTCGCGCAAACGCGTATGTGACGCTTTTGGCGGTTGCGGCTTTGGTTCATTACATTGTCGCGTGGGTGCGGCTTCTGCGCGGCGGAACGGTCCTGTTCCGCTTCCTTGCGTGGGAATGGATTGCTGCCGCCGTCCTGCTGCTTGTTTACGGCGTGCTTCGGAATGTTGTCATGATCCGATTCGGCCGGGATCCGCTCGGCGACCTCGGCGCTTTCTGGAATGGAATCCGCGGGACCTGTTCATACTAAGAACAGGTCTTTTTCTGTGGAGGAAACAAGGAAAAAATGAAGATACTGTATGTTATCTCCGACCGCAACATCGGCGGCGCGGGGATTCAGCTTCTGAATATACTGCGCCATCTGGACCGTCGCGAATTTGCCGTTACCGTTGCCGTTCCGTTTCAAAGCCGCCTGCGGGAGCGCCTGCTTGCCATGCGCGTCAGGGTCCGCGAACTGGAGAACCCCTGCGAGGAGCTGACCCTGCGCGCGGTGCGCGAATTGATGTGCGTGATCCGTGAGGAACAGCCCGACATTGTGCACACCAACGCTGCGGTTGCCGCCAGAGTGGCGGGAAAACTGACGGGCAGGCGCGTGGTCTTTACCCGCCACTGCGCGTATCCCGCCGCCGCGAGCGCGACCCCGTTCACAGCTAAAATCGCAAACCGCCTGCTGACCGACCGCGCCGTTGCGACCGCATCCGCCGCCGCGCGGGATCTCGTGGCAATGGGCGTACCGTCGGGGGCGATTACGGTCATTCTCAACGGCTCCGACCCCGTGCGTGAGGTTGGGGCGGACGAGTTGCGCATATGGCGGGAACGGCTGTCGCTCGGCGCGGACGATTTCTGCGTCGGAATCTGCGCGCGTTTGGAACCGTGTAAGGGGCATGACCTTTTTCTGCGTGCGGCAAAACAGGCGATCGGGCGGATGCCGGACCGAACATTTCGGTTTCTCATCATCGGGGATGGGAGCCGCCGCGCGGAGTTGGAGCGGCTGGCTTCGCGATTGGGACTTGCCGACGCGGTGCGATTTACGGGCTTTCAGTCGGATGTTGCGCCTCTTTACCGTCTCATGCGGTTGCATGTGAACGCTTCCCGGGGGACCGAGACTTCCTGTCTCGCCGTTTCCGAGGCGATGAGCGCGGGCGTTCCCGAATTGGTCAGCGACTACGGCGGAAACCGTGAGATGATAGGGGAGAGTGCCGCGGGAATCGTTTTCCCGCAGGGCAATGCCGCCGCGCTTGCCGACGCGATCTGCAAGGTTGCGGCGGACAAGGCGCTGGAGGATACCATGCGCCGCGCCGCTAAGGAACGGTACCGCCGCCTTTTCACCGCCGAACGCATGACGGACCGTCTGATGGAGGTGTACAGGGGGGTGTAGGGGAAAGACCTTGGAGGGTGAGAGG
>CAKSUH010000178.1 GCA_934500855.1 uncultured Eubacteriales bacterium | reverse complement strand
GAGCACATGGCTCTCCACGCCGAATTCGTTCCGGAAGAAGCGCTTGCCGTAAAGCACCTGCCGCACACGCGACTCGCCGCTTGTCAGGTTGCAGTCGGCTTCCACCCACATCGCGCCCTCGACTTCCCATTTGCCGTCCCGGATCGCTTTCTTTACCTTTTCGTAAATCTCCGGCGCTTCCTCCTTGAGATTCTGATACAGGAGGGCTTGCGAGGACATGAAACGGTATTCGGGATAGCGCTCCATCAGCATCAGACTGTTGGTAAAGGAGCGTTGCACCTTCTCCCGCGTCTGCTTGAGCGTCCAGAGCCACGCGCAGTCAATGTGCGTATGTCCGATACCGACGGTCACAGGGGCATTCTCATCGGGTGCATGGCAGAGTTTGCCGTAAAATTCCCTGTCCATCCATTCGGACGCAACCTTGACCGATGTATGGAACGCCTCGGACGGAACCTCGCAGAGGTCAAGCAACAGCACGGCGCGGTTGAGGTTGGAGAGAATCGTCCGGTACTCGCCGCTGTAGGGTTCGAGATAGGACAGGGAATCAAACGGAACCTTGATGTCATACCACAGCTTTTCCACATCCCGGTTCAGTCGGAACAGCTCCGGACGGAAGCAGGAGGACAGGGTCTTGATGCCCGTGTAGGCGTAGACGGTGATCTCATGCCGCCCTGCCGAGCGGAAATACAGGCGGGTATGGTTGATGTCCATGCCCTGCTCCATCTCCCCGTCCACCCAGACCAGCAGCTGCGGGTTGTCGGGATCCCATGTCCCCACCCGGTCGGTTGCGACTGAGAGGAAGATATTCTCAAAATCCTGAGGGACATCGACCGCGAAGCGAAACCATGCGTGCGCGTCGTAGCCGTTGCCCCATGTGTCCTTTTCCGTGTCAAACGGGGTCAGGGCGGAATCGTTTGGCAGTTCTCCCGCCTGTTTGTAGCCGCAGGGCGACCATCTGATGTCCGTGAGCTTTCCGAGCGATTCCGCACGGTTGGCATCCAAAATTTCCGAATATTTTTTCAGTTCCCGTATAAATTCCTGCATTTCTTTTCTCCGATTCTCCATTCATTTTCGTACTTTCCGCCACCCATCCGTATCCCGCTTTGCTATACCGGAGGTTGCCGATTTACCAGTGCCGCAAAGTGCCGGAACACCTTCATGCTGTTTCTGCCAAACCTCAAACTGAATCACCGTGCGAACGGCGTTCAGTCCCGTTTCCTTCGCCAGTGCAAATTCGCGCTCCGGTTGGTCAACCACAGCCTCGTAACCGTATTCCTGCCGGAGCGCAATCCGATTCACGCAGTTGGACGGATACCCGCAGTACCCGCGAATCCACCCCTGCGCGCAGTACCATTCCCATGCGCGCTCCGTTGACCAAATCATCCGATTCTCCTTTTCTCGTTTCTCATCAAAACATCGGGGCAGTCCCCCGCCGATTTGCACGAGACTGCCCCCTTTTTGTCAGTTGATGTCACTTCCCGTAACATTTTCCGCGATGTCATCGCGACGGTACAGTACCGGATTGGCGCCGGATTGGAATCGGTTTCCGTCAATCCGAATCCCGTTTCCGCCGCACAGCAGAATATGTGCCTGACTGTCCCCGTTCTCCTTGCCGAATCTGCCCGTAAAGGTATTTCCGCTGACGGTCAGATTTCGCACGCCGTTGACTAGCATATCGTAATAGGTATAGCGGGAAGCAAACCGATTTCCCGTAATGCTGATGTTGCGGAACATACAGTTGTCCGCATCGGAAGTATCTCCGCCCGTTGCCCAGATGCAGAGCGGCAGAAAAGACGAACCTTTTTCAACCGAATCCCAATCATACCACTGCGCCGCCATCAATCCGAGCTCCTCAAACACGTTTGCCGTCACCTTCACGTCGCAGGCATACCCGCACTCAGGCCATGCGCCGTACTGCGGAATCATGTTCACCCCGCCCTTGGCAAGCCGGATAAAGGAACAGTTGCGAATCTCTCCCCCGATTGCCTGAATGCGCACACCGTAGGAATTGTTATTCCGCACCAACACATTGTCCCATAGGAATCCGTTGCCGCTTGCGGACGCATTCTGCACGATTACCGAGTCGGTATCGGCGGGCAGCGTTACCGTTTCCGAAAGTTTTACCGTATACCGGCAATCCTTTTTCGCCGCTGCGCTGACGGTCTGCTCGGTCGCCTCGGTCACGGTTGCGGAACCGACATTCACGCCCTTGTTGGTATAGAGCAGGACGGTATCTCCCACGCGGAAAGGTGCGGGGAGCAGATAATAGCCGCCCGTTGAACAGCATTTGTAGGTCAGGGTCCGCGTTGCCGCATCGAAGTTGACCGCCGTTCCGTAGTGGGCATTGATATTTCCGCCGTCGTCCATCATGTTTTCCAGCAGGCAGGAGACCGCCTGCATCCCGACCCTTGCATTGGTGCTGTGCGTGGCATCGCAGGTTGTGTTCAGGCTGAACGCCGAACGAAGTCTGCCGTAACCGTCGGTCCATGTCACATAGCGGTTTGCGTCGTTGACCGTTGCAAGTTCCTTTGTATTGACAATCCGGTCAATCACCGGAGCGGGACCGCTCGTCACGCTGTAACGGTGCAGGCGGGCGGCAACCTCGGCGTCGTATTCCGACAGCGCAAAGCCCGAGCAGTTGAACACCGTTACATCTTCAATCCGGAATCCGCTGCAACCGCTCATGGAAATGCCGCTTGCGCCTTTGTAGTTGCGGAATGCAACACGGTCACCGACCTTGATTTCTCCTGCGGCATAAGGGCTTGACAGTCCCGTGCCGCCCGGGATTCTACCGTATTTGATGCCGTCCCAAATCAGCGTCAGGCTGTTGACCTGCGTGGTCGGGTCGTAGGTCTTGGAATCCGCCTCATACCAGATTTCACTATAGGGCGAGAGGGAGTCCCCGCGATAGATTCCGCCGCCTCCGCCGTTGGTTGCGGGGTAATCCGCCTTTGACGAATAGTTGGCAAGATAGCCCGGGTCGGGGACGAATGAGACAGTCTCCTTCCCTGCGGGTCCCGTTACCTTGGTAACCGTTCCCTGAAAGTTCGGGTTCACGCTGTTTCCGATGAAGAAACCGGAAACCCCAATCTCCGTGCAGGCGGTAAACGAAAATGCCGTTGCGGTAGATTTTACGGTATCGTAATAGGTCCCGTAGCCGTAGAACCGCAGGTCCGACAATCCGTTAAAGGTCACGGCGCTGTCCAGAAAGGTCCCGCACGGTGCAACGATATCGGTCTCCCCTGCCGAGACCGCCGCCGTCAGGTATGCGGACAGGCTCATGGTCCCGTACCGCGACCGAAACGCCGCGCGCCCCTTCATGCCCGCGAACTGCTCGCGGTTGATGTGCGGCAGGAGCGCCTCGTTTACGCCGACCGCCGACCGCTCCGTCAGGTCGGTCAGATCGCCGCCGTTGACATTTTCGTTTTTCGTATCGGTCAGTGCCGCGCGGTCATTGGAATCGGCAAGGAGATAGTTGTTCCGCTCCAGCGTCAGCGTTCCTCCAACCGTGTTCCGCACGACATACGCATTTACGCAGTCGCGCACGGTCAGGCTGTCGGCGCGGTTGAAGAGCACCGTGCTGTTGGAAACACCCGCGAGTAGGATTGCATTCTCCGCATTCTCCACCCGATTCTTTGCCACCAGCAGGTTATAAACCTTGCCCATGCAGGCAGACAGCTCGCCGCCGTCATCCTCCGCCGCAATGCCGGAGTTCCCGCCCTTGACCGTGTTCCGCAGAAGCATCGCGTTTGCGGTGCGGACCCGAATTCCGACCTCGCAGTCGGTCAGCAGGTTATTGTCAACAGCCGCGCCCGTCTTGCTTTCGTCCAGAATGCCGACTCCGACCCCTTCAAACGAGCAATTCGTCACCATGCAGTCACTGCCGCTTACCCGCACGGCGGTATCC